>JAQIBH010000025.1 GCA_027859205.1 Bacteroidales bacterium
CGCACATTTGATTGGGAAATATAAACTTCCAGATTATAGATTAAAAAGAAAACAAAAAAATGAATTATCTTTAAAAAATAATGGCGAAAAATAGTCAACCTATTTTAGCACGAGACCTAACTATTGGATCAAAGTGGTCTTATCAGTTTAAACTTATGAAAGCTGGCTGGATATTTTCTTCAGGCAGTGTCGATTTAATAACTAATTATAATTTACATGAAAGTGTGGCTGTTGGTGTACAGGTAAATCAACCCGGTTATTCTTTTGGTATTGGCTACGGATTTGTAGATTATTTTACGGAGACTTATACACCTGAAAAAGGAATTGTTGAAATATCATTTTCATATAAAAAACCTTTATTCCGTGCAGCTGCTAAAAAACCTGTTGCATTCGACATCTATTATCCAAAAGGAGATCTTAGAGATATCGTATTTAATAAGCCGGAAACAAATAATAATATTAGAGAGAATGGACAGCCTAAAGACATAAAAAAAGAAATTAAGCGTGAATCCGATAAAGAGATAAAATTTAAATTGGAAAAAGATTTTCAATTTGGATTTAATAAGGCTGAGTTGAATAAGGAAGCTGAGGTTTATATAAATGATATTGTTCTTTTGTTATCTGAGAATGAAATGTTAAAAATAGAAATTATCGGACATACAGATAATGTAGGAACCAGAACGGCAAATCAAAATATTTCAGAACAAAGAGCCGAGATTGTTAAAAATTTCTTGATTGAAAAAGGAATTGATGTTAGCCGAATTAAAACAAGTGGAATGGCCGACAAGCAAGCTTTATTTCAGAATGATACAAATGAAAACAGATCGAAAAATCGACGTGTTGAGTTTATAATATATTATTAAGGAAAAGGGATGATAGAAGTAAAATCTGGTAGAATTAATATATGATAGAAGTATTGTTGTCATTCCCGTGCAAACGGGAATCTTAAAAAAATTAAGTAAAGAGATTCCGCATCAAGTGCGGAATGACAACAAGGAGGGAAAAAAGATCCCCAATCGAGTTGGGGATGACAAATAGGACGGATAAAAATCACTAATGTCATTCCCGTTCAAACGGGAATCTCAAAATGCTAAAAAAGAAAAAATGTGGAACTATAACTTTTATGTTTATATATTAACTAATAAAGCTAAAGCAGTTCTTTATATTGGAGTAACAAATAACTTAGTAAGAAGAATATTTGAACATAAAAGCAAATTAATTCCGGGGTTTACAGAAAAATATAATGTTGATAATTTAATACACCATGTGCATTTTGAAAATATTAATGATGCAATAAAAAGGGAAAAACAATTAAAAAAATGGAATAGAAAATGGAAAGAAGAACTTATTAATAAAAGCAATCCAAATTGGGTTGATCTATACGATCAGATCAGAGAAGAGATCCCCAATCGAGTTGGGGATGACAAATGAAAAAAGCGATGGCATAAACGAATTGTCATTCCCACGAAAGTGGGAATCTCAAGAAATAACAAAAAAAGAGATTTCCGATCAAGCCGGAAATGACAAACGAAGAAGGTAATGAAGTAAAATTTAATTCCCATAAACACTGGAAAGTAAACAATAATTGTCATTTTCGTGCAAACGGGAATCTCAAAAAAATTAAGTAAAGGGATTCCGCATCACCTGCCTGTCGGCAGACAGGAGCCGGAAATGGCAACAAGGAATAAAAAAGAGATCCCCAATCGAGTTGGGGATTACAAATAGGATGGATAAAAATCACTAATGTCATTCCCTTTCAAACGGGAATCTAAAAGATATGATTCTTAATTATTATTATGGAAATGATAAAAAAATATAAAGTAAAAACAATGTCATTCCCGACTGGATCGGGAATCTCAAAACACATAAAAAAGAATTAATAAGTGATAAAGGAATCGAATACTTGATTACAACATGAATAAAGAAATTAAATATATTATTCTAATAATTATTCTGGGAATGGGATTAAAATCATCATTTGCCCAGGACTTGGAATCAGTGGGTCAAAAGGATCAATTGAAAATTACTGGAGGAATTTCAACAAATCAAGTTTATTATAGTGCTTTTGGAGCTGATCAAAGACGTGATCCGTATAGTTATTTCCTTTCCGGCAATGTGAATTTTAGTTTATACGGTTGGAACGCACCTTTTTCTTATACCTATTCGAATCAAAATAGTGCATTTCAACAACCTTTTAATCAATATAGTTTACATCCATATTATAAATGGGTGCGATTGCATTTAGGTTATACCAGCATGACTTTTTCACCTTACACATTGAGTGGTCATTTGTTTTATGGAGTTGGAACAGAACTTACACCTGGAGATAAATTCAAAATTGAATTAATGTACGGGCGGTTAAATAAATCTGTGAATTACGATTCTACTCTAACTAGTAATACCCCAAGCTATAAAAGAATGGCATATGGTTTAAAACTGGGATATACATTAAAAACAGGAGCAATTGAAGCAATATTTTTTCGATCAAAGGATGAAATAGGATCAATCGATTCATCACTATTTCCTATCGATTTAAGTTTAAAACCTGAAGAAAATCTAGTATTAAGTTTAAAAACAAATCAAAAAATATTTACTGGCTTAAATTTTTCTTTTGAATATTCAACTAGTGCTTTAACTAGCGATGTAAGATTAAATGAGTCTGACGAACAAGCAAGCAATATTTTTAAATATGTAGGCCCATTTTTCAATGCAAATAGCTCATCGGCTTATTATAGTGCATTTAATGCAGGACTTCAATATAGCTTTAAAGTATCATCACTCTCTTTACGTTATGAACGTATCGATCCTGAATATCAAACACACGGAGCATATTACTTTACGAATGATCTGGAAAACATTACAGTAAATGCATCCACTTCTCTTTTTAAGCAAAAAGTTAATGTGGGGGCAAACCTTGGTATACAACGCGATGATATTGATAATCAGAAAATGAGCAATATGCAACGTATTGTTAGTTCCTTAAATGTGGGGATTAATGCATCGGAAAAACTAAACTTGACTTTAACATACTCTAACTTCCAAAGTTATACTAACATAAAATCGCAGTACGATCAATTAACAGAATTAACACCATACGACAATCTGGATACATTAGATTTTACTCAGATATCGCAAAATGCAAACGCTAATATTGGATATAATATTAAAAATAACGAAAATGTTCGTCAACAAATAAATATGAATATTTCTTATCAAAAAGCGGCAGATCAACAGGGTGATAACAATACCAATACAGGAAGTGATTTTATCAATATTAATACAGCTTATAGTCATACGATTATTCCTTTAAATCTTTCTTTAACACTAGCGGCTAACTACAATCGAAGCAATACACAAAATCTGTTAACAGAAATGTTTGGGCCAACACTTTCCGTTAATAAAACATTTTTTGATAAGTTATTACGAAGCGGATTATCAACTACAATGAATAATGCTTATTCAAACAGTGATTTAACAGTAGGAGTAATCAGCGTACGAGCTACTAATACTATAAAATATAACAAAAAGCATAATATTAATTTGAGTATTGTTTATGTAAATAGAAAAAATTATTTACTAGAAACAAATGGTAATTTTAGTGAATTTACAACAACGCTGGGATATAGTTATAATTTTAGATAATCGCGCATAGTGAAGGAAATGGATTCCCAATCAAGTTGGGGATTACAAAAAAGAACGATAAAGTAAATTATATGTCATTCCCAACTTGATTGGGAATCTAATTTTTCTTAATAAAAAAGGATACTCTCGCTTGCGCGGATTTACTCGCAAGCTCGTGAGAACGCTTCGCTAAGTTACAATCCGTGTAATAAAAGGATGAAGTATTAGCATTAAGTTAAAATTGAAAGTAAAGCGAGTTAATAAATATTAAAAATAAAAGAATAAAGGGCACGGAAATCATTTCCGCGCCAGCGGGAAACGAAAAATTTATTGAGTTTTATCGAGATGATGAGGATTAGTTAGTGTTAATTTCACTCTTAAAACTTTTTTGATAATCTTCGAAAGTATTCGAAATAAATGCATCTTCAGCAAAAAACATTAAAATAGGTTCTAGTTTATCCGCTGTATAATAACCTGGTACAGAGGTTAATAATTGGTTTTGCTCATTTAAGTAAGCTACCGATGGATAGGACATTTTGCCTTGTAATAAAGCAACCGCCAATTGATGAGGAGATCTACTTTTGCCACCTTCATTAATAAATAGTTTGCCTCCGAAATTTATTGTGTCGTTTGTTTCAGCATCGAATTTAACCGCATAATATTCCTCATTTAATATTTTTGCTATTGCAGGATTTGTAAAGGTACTTGCATCCATTTTTTTACACCATCCGCACCAATCCGTATATACATCAATAAATATTTTTCGCTGTTCAATTTTATTTAATTCTAAAGCATCTTCCATGGAATACCACTTCACTATTTCTTCTTGCGCAAAACTTGTTTTTAATAATCCAATACTTGCCACCACTAATAATATCACTAATCTTTTCATATCTAAAATATTGGTTTAATATTTAATTGAAATAATATATGTACATATTTGAATATATCTTATTTAAACACAAATAAAAATGTTTTGTTGCAAAAAAACAATTTTTTTTTGATTCAAGTTAAAATATTAAAGTATTAGAAAAACAAAATCTAAAAGTTTATTGACATGTACTAATACTATGTTAAGAATTGTTAAGATAATTAATTAATATTTTTTAGTGTTATGAGTTAACCACTAATTTTTTATAAATTTGGGCTTGCAATTTTTAATTGTAAATTAAACAAAAACAGAATTAAATAGTCTTTATATATATTAATTAAAATAAATAAACGGAGGAAAAATAAATGAGTGAAATTCGTAATTTAGAACCTAAAGCAGTTTGGGAAATTTTTCAACAGTTATGCGATATACCAAGACCATCAAAAAAAGAACAAAAAGCAGTTGATTTTGCTAAAAAATTTGGTGAGGATCTTGGATTAGAAACAATTGTTGATGAAATTCAAAATGTTATAATTAAAAAGCCTGCCACACCGGGAATGGAAGACAGAAAAACTGTTGTTCTTCAAGGTCATTTAGATATGGTACCTCAAAAAAATAGTAATATCGATCACGATTTTGAGACTGATCCAATTCAAGCTTATGTTGATGGTGAGTGGGTAACGGCTAGAGATACGACATTAGGAGCTGATAATGGAATGGGTGTTGCTGCTGCATTGGCTGTTCTTAAAGCTACTGATTTAGTTCATGGTCCGTTGGAGGTTTTATTGACCGTCGACGAAGAAACAGGAATGACTGGAGCTGAAAATTTGAAACCAGGTGTTTTAAATGCTGATATTCTTATAAATACAGACTCAGAAGATGAAGGTGAATTGTACATTGGTTGCGCGGGTGGTATTGATACTAATGCAAAATTTCATTATAAAGAGGAAAATGTTCCTGAAGATTCGGTTGCGTACAGAATCGATATAAAGGGATTAAGAGGTGGTCATTCAGGATTGGATATCGCCTTAGGACGTGGAAATTCTAATAAATTATTAAATAGAATTTTATATGTAGCAAATAAATCTCTGGATATTCGTTTAGCTGATATTCAATCAGGAAGTTTACGTAATGCTATTCCAAGGGAAGGTTTTGCTGTTGTATCTGTTCTTGTTGCACAAGAAGGTGAATTTAAGAGTTTTGCTGGCGAACTTGCAGCTCAAATTAAAAGCGAACTTTCAGTAACTGAACCTAATTTAGAGATAGAATATGCGGTAACAGAAATGCCTGCAAAAGTTATTGATGAGAAAACACATAACAATTTAATAAAAGGAATTTATGGAACTCCAAATGGTGTAATTCGAATGAGTGATGCTATGGAAGGTCTTATTGAAACTTCAACAAACCTTGCAATTGTAAAAAAACAGGATGGATTTATTGAACTTGCTTCATTACAGCGTAGTTCAGTTGAAAGCGCAAAAGAAGATCTTGCAAATATGATTCGTAGTGTATTAGAATTGGCTGGTGCTGAGGTAATTCATGAAGGTGCATATCCAGGATGGAATCCAAATATCAATTCTCCAATCCTAAAAGTAATGCAGGATGCATATAATAATAAATGGGGAAAAGTACCTGAGATAAAAGCAATACACGCTGGTTTAGAATGTGGAATTATTATGGAAAATTATCCAGACTTAGATACTATTTCATTCGGACCAACAATTCGTTTCCCGCATTCTCCCGATGAGAAAGTAAATATTAAAACTGTTGGATTGTTTTACGAATTTTTAATCGAAACTCTTAAGAATATTCCTAAAAAATAATTTAATTTTTTTATATAGAAAGGTGTCTTCTGATAATAATCGGATGACACCTTTTTTTATTAATTATTCGAAATTAAATGTAGTGAATTTCATTTGCAGCATAAAACTATGATGCCTTCAGTCCATATTGGTTTATTTTCATAAAAATGAATGTATCTTTAATCTCGAATAAAGAATATATACGATGGCTAAAAAAGACGAAATAAAGAAAGTTGAGTTTAAAAATCAAGAACTTACTAAATACGATTTTATAATTTGCCCTAATTGTGGGACTAAAGAAATTGGAAATTTTTGTTCAAATTGTGGTCAGTCAAATAAAGATTATAATAAGCCCATTAGAGAAATATTTGGTGATTTACTTGATTCCATAAATCTTGATATTCGATTATTAAATACTCTAATTCCATTTTTTACTAAACCTGGTTTTTTAGCTCAAGAATATTTTAAGGGCAAACGTAAAAAATACGTTCCGCCAATGCGAATGTATATTCTGTTTAGTGTATTATTCTTTTTTTTAGCACAGTTTGCTGACATGGATGATTTTAAAAATTTAGGTACCCTTACTACAGATTCTGTTGCAGATTCGATCAAACATGACCTTGCTACTGCTTTAAATGGATCAGATAGTAGCTTTAATAAGATGTTTGAGAAAGTACCTCAAATAAATGAAAATAGCTTAATAGATGATAGTTCCAAAGTTGATTCCGAAAAAGGTCTTTTTAACGAAATAAAAATTGTTAGACCAGAAGATAAGGATAGTGATGAGGCAATTACTTTGAATGATTTAAGCCTAAAACAAAGAAAGGAAATTGTTGAATCATTACAATCTGACACAACAATTGACGGAATATATAAAAAGGGAATTATAGGTGGATTAAAGGCATTTGAAAAAGCAGATTTATTTTGGGAGAAATTTTTTAAAAACATTTCTTATGTTCTATTTCTACTGATGCCGTTTTTTGCTCTAATTTTAGCAATAACATTGTGGAAATCTAAAAAGATGTACGTGCATCATTTAATTTTTTCAATAAATTTCCATTCATTTATATTTGCTTTTTCATCACTGTTAATAGTACTATCAAAAATTTTACCTGAAAGTATTTTTCAATTTTCCTCATATTTATTGTGGTTTTACCCTTTATATTTAATGTTTGGAATTAAACGATTTTATAAACGAACACATGTAAGTGCTTTCTTTAAAACTCTAGGAATTTCATTAATGTATTCGTTCATTATTTTTGTTGTAATACTAATAATTGGGATTTTTACGGCAAAAGGATTTTATGAAATTTAGGTTTACGTAAAATATTTATTGTAACTTGTTTATTTACTCATCAAAATAATGGCTATGAAAAATATTATTTATTTACTAAGTATTTTACTTTTAATATCTTCATGTTCAGATGATGAAGATGATGCTCCGGATTATGGCGATCTTGATTTTAAGCAGGAGATGCGTGATTTTGTTATTAGTATTAGTCAATATGCAAAAGCCGAAAATTCCGGTTTTGTAATTATTCCACAAAATGGTCATGAGTTAGTCTCTTCTAATGGTGATACAGATGGAACCGCTGATATAAGCTATAATATTGCAATTGATGCTTGTGGACAGGAAGATTTGTTTTATGGTTACGATGATGATGATGTTATTACAGGTATTGAAGATAATGAATATCTGACTGCCTTATTAGATATTGCAAAATCGGCTGGGAATGTGATTTTAATTACAGATTACTGCTTTATTTATTCAAAAATGGATGATTCATACTCAAAGAATAATGCGAAAAGTTATATTTCGTTTGCTGCAGATGATAGGGAACTAAGCCAAATTCCTGATTATCCATTGGCTATTTTTAATGAAAATAACGACAGCATAGAAAGTATTTCAGAAGTAAAAAATTTTCTGTATTTAATTAATCCTGAGAATTATGCAACAAAATTTGATTTTATTAGTGATGTTATAGCAACAAACTACGACCTTTTAATCATGGATTATTTTTTTGGTGATGATAATTTAGAATTCACTGGTCAGGAAGTTCAAGAATTAAAGCAAAAGGCTAATGGAGGAAACCGCCTGGTTGTTATTTACATGAGTATTGGTGAAGCAGAAGATTATCGTTATTATTGGGACGATTCATGGACTGTTGGATCTCCGGAATGGGTTGAAGCAGAAAATCCCGAATGGGAAGGTAATTATAAAGTGCAATATTGGAATTCAGAGTGGCAAAGTATAATCTTTGGAGATGATAATGCATATTTAGATAAAATAATCAACGCTGGATTCGATGGTGTTTATTTAGATATTATTGAAGGATTTGAATATTTTGAGTAAGAAATAATATTGTTGATATGATAAAACTAATAAAAGCGCCATCGATTGTAAAGGCTGCAGGAACAAAAGAGAAAATTATTGAAGAATTTTTTGGAAGAGTCAATAGTAATAATTCGGAACTTAGTATTGCAAAAATGACGAGTCCCGAAGGCTGGGAAGAACCTGGACAGAAACCTGAATTTGACGAATATACTGTTGTATTAGAGGGCTCATTGAGCGTTAAAACTGCGACTAATGAATATAAGGTGGTTGCGGGTCAGGGAATACTAATAAGTAAAAACGAATGGGTGCAATATAGTTCTCCATATAAAGGAGGAGCAGAATATATTGCTGTTTGTATGCCGGCTTTTTCGCCAGATTCAGCACATAGGGATGAATAATAAAAATCCTGCTCGAAGCAGGATTTTGTTTAGAATTTGATTCCAATAAAAATTATATCATCAATTTGATTTAATTTGCCTTTCCATTTGTGAAAATTATCTTCTAAAATTTGCTTTTGTTCGTTCATTGGCTTGGAGTTGATCTCTACCAGTAACTTTTTCATATTTGAACTCTTGAATTTAGTTTCTCCGGGGCCACCAAACTGATCAACATAACCATCTGAGAATATATAAATAACGTCGCCTTTTTTAATTTTTATTTCATGATTGGTAAAACTATCTCTTTCAACATGATATATTCCTACAGGCATTCTGTCTGCTTTATATTCTTGTAATTCACCATCTCTTATTAAGTATAAAGGATTATAAGCTCCGGCATATTCAAGTATATTCGTATTTTTATGTAATATGCATAGTGCCATGTCCATACCATCCTTATTTTCACCCTCTTTACCGGTTTGATGCAATGAAAATTTTATTTTAGCGCGTAATTGGTTCAGGATTTTGTGAGCAGTGAGATTATCATCTTTACTACCAAAAATTTCGTTTAAAGATGATATCCCAAGCATACTCATAAATGCTCCAGGAACTCCATGTCCGGTACTATCAGCCGCCGTAAAATAAATTTTATCTTTATCTTCTGCAATCCAATAAAAATCACCACTAACAATATCGCGTGGTTTGTAAAGTATAAAATGATCATTAAAAACTTTTTCAAAATGATCATTAATTGGTAACACAGCCTTTTGAATTCGACTGGCATAATTAATACTTGCCGTTATATCTTCTTTTTGTACTAAAATTTCATCATGTTGTCCCATGATCTCGTCACGCTGAGTTTTTATTTCTTCTGCTTTTTCCTGAATTTCGATAGTACGCTCTTTCACTTTTCTTTCTAATATTTTTTTATCGTTAATCAGCTTACGTTCACGAATTTTTGATATAGAGATGAATAATGCGATAACAACTATAATTACTAAGGCATAAAACCATGTACTTTCAGTAAAGGGTGGTTCAATTGTAAATTTCAGCGACTTAATTTCACTGTAATTACCCCAAAGATCTTTAGAACGAACATGAAGAGTGAAATTCCCCGATTTAACAATTAAATTAATATCTTGGTTTGTGCTCCATGCAGACCAATCGTTCATGAGTCCTTCAACAAAATATTGATAACGTGTAGAGTTTTTCTTTATATAATAGGGTGCTATTATGCTAACATAAATAGCTTTATTCTCGGGATCAAATTTTATATCAGAAAAGTCAAAAGAAATTCCTTTTTCATTTTTAATATTATTATAAAATACGTCAAAGTCCGGTTTCTGGATTCTGAACATGGAGTGATTTATTTTATATAATTGATTATTACTATTTATGATCCATATATTATGATTATCATCCGCAATAATCGAAGAAATATCATCAAAGAGTTTTAGAATAGATTTTTCCTGTTCTGACCATACATTTTTTGAATTTAGACACAACCATTCATTTTCTTTTTTAATCCAGGGTAAACCTTTTTGATTTAATAAAAAGTTGAATCTGGTCATATTATCAGAATAATCAGATTTATAAAGTTTAAAAGAATCTAATTTAAAATCATAATAATATAAGCCCGATTCTAAAAAGATAAACAAAGAATCGTTAAAAAAATCGAGTTTATATTGTTCTGGGAAATCGGTTTTTACATCATAATATTTAAGATTACTAGGCTCACCTAATGAGTCGATTAAAAAATTATATACTTTATCATCGCTTCCAAGCCAAACAGTATTGTCTTTTAATACATTAATAGAATATACAGGTTCATTAAAATCGACAAACATATGTTCCAATTTCCAATTTTCATTATCGTTTTTTATTGAGAAAATACCATCTGCAGTTGAAACATAATAAGAACCATTTTCTTTATTAAAACTTATTTGATTTACATATCTGTTACTTAAAATTACCGAAGCTTTATAATCTTTAATATGAAAAAGACCATTATTTGAAGCAGCTAATATTCCATTATTTGTCGATTCAAGTTGAGTACATTTATCATTAAAATTATCAACTTTTTTATAAATATAATTAATCGATTTTAATCTGCTTTCCTTTCTTTTTACATACTTGATTTTAGATTTCGTCGATTTCTTTTGTTTAGATTCTAAGGGTTTGTTTTCAGTTTGAGTATCTGGTTCATCCTTACTAAAAAGTCTTGAGAAAAATCTTTTTGCTGATCTTTTTGTTTCCACAGGAGCTTCTTCATTTGTCTTCGTTTTTCTTGTTATGGGGATTGATTTCGTTCTGGTTTTAACCCAAATATCTACCTCATTATAATCTTTAACTTCCGAAAGGTAGTAAACACCTTCGTTTGTTGCTACATATAATTCATTATTATGCCATACAGATGATAATAGATTTCCTTTTAATCCGGGGTAAGTAGTAAAATTTCGAAGAGGTAAGTTAAAATCAACACGACTTACACCAAATTCATGCGATATCCATAATCCGTTATTATTATCAAGTCCTAAAGAATAAATTTCATCGTCAGGTAATCCATTCTGATAATTAATAGTGTAAACTATTTTCCCTGTTTTTTTGTTGACAATTTCAACGCCACCATATAACGTACCGAATGCATATAACGTGTCGGATATGATTTGTCCATCAGCCAATATACTTTCTTTTAAATATCCTTCGTCTTTAATATCATAATTGTAATATTTAATTCCATCGAA
>JAQIBH010000185.1 GCA_027859205.1 Bacteroidales bacterium
TCAAACAGTAGAGGACTTTTATTTATGAGATTACTTGAACAGGCTGTTATTACAGAACCTGTGACATACAATGAAATTACAAAAGAAATTCACGGGTATTGACCGGATACCCCATATAATCTAATTTGAATTATTGATTTCATATTTCATTTATTTTATTTGAAATTAAGATCTAAGTTGTTATCAACGAAATTACATAAAATTTTAAACTATTACACTTGTTCAACTTTAATGCCACAACACTTATAAGCTTGTATTACAACAAAATAATAATTTTATTATAATTTGAAATTATCAAAACTGTCCTATTTTATTACACTCTTGTACGGAAACAAACAGTATTATTAAGATTGAAATAAAATAGGTGTTGACTTTATTTCTATCAGATAATATTTTATTAAATAATTAAAAACAAAATCGTCGCAATCCCAATAAAGTTGAAACTAAGACGACTATAATATATTGTTTTCAAAAATTATTCGAAACTAATTAACTCTATCTCAAAAATTAAAAGAGAATTTGGAGGAATAGAGCCTGTATTTCGATCACCATATCCTAAATATGGAGGAATAAAAAGCATCCATTTTGCGCCAGGTTTCATAAGCACAAGCGCTTCTTGCCAACCTCTAATTACCTGATTAACCCCAAACTCTATTGGTTCACCACTTTCATAAGAACTCTGAAAAACTGTTCCATCCATTAAAGTACCTTTATAATGAGTTTTTACTTTACTCTTGCGTGATGGATTTAGTCCTTCACCTTCTATAAGTACCTTATATTGCAATCCGCTAGGTAAAGTAACAACACCAGGATTTTTTTTATTTTCATCTAAATAAACAGCCATTTCTTCCATTTTTTCCATATTTAATTTTTCCTGTAAAGCAGATATATAATCATTTAATAAAACTTGAGATTGCTCTACGCCTAATTTTGTTTCCTGATTACTAAGCACATCTTCTATTGCTTTTAAAAGTTTATCAACATTTAAATCTGGTATATTCTGCTGTTGCACTGATTTAGCAATACTAACACCCAAGGCATAACTTATTGTATCAGTTGAATTTGTTAATTCATTCTTTTTTCTTTTTTGTGCCGATGATTCTACAACCATCATTAATCCAATTAGAGTAAATACTATAAATACTATTTTTCTCATTTTTTTTTATTTTTAACAATTAGAATTATTTATTTTGAATGCATGAAATTACAAAAAGAAAATGACCCTGCAATAATAATTTTTATTAAAATATTACTTAAATCGACCATGAAAATATTAAATCCCGACTTTTACTACTACTTTTTTTACTTTAATTGATTGAGTCAATTTTATTCCGGGCATATGAAGATCATGTGGAAAAAACACAGCAAACATTTCTGATTCTAGTTTTATAAATGATGCATCGCCTTCGTAAAAAGCCACATCTTTTTCCAGATCATTCGAAATTATTGTTTGCTTTTCTAAAGTAGCGGTACCTATAATTTCAGTACCGGAATGTATATATTGGATATCAATATATTTACGATGAGCTTCAAGATTTGCAAGATCTTTATTTTTTGTATGGTATTCTTGTACCAAGGCAAAAATATCATCGTTTTCAATTACATATTTACCATCTGCTAATGTAGAAAAGTCCGTTTTATGAATAAAGTCAAATGCTTTTGCAAATCTCGGATGTAAATTTTCGTATAAAGCTGAATTTTGTTTTTTATCAATTATCATTATTAATTATTTTTATTATGCAATCCATTTTTCTTCATTACAATTTTGAGCTACTGCAATTTTATATTTACTTATAGATGTTGCTTTCTTTATTCGTTTATAAACTTTATGGCTATTGGAAAATGATAAAGAAAAATATTCCCAGAAAACTATCATCTTACTTAATAAATGTGAAGAGCCTGATAAACTTTGTAAATATTCTTCACATAGAGCATCATGAAATTCTTTAAATATCTCCATTTTATTCTCCGTGAGTACTTTATTTATTTGCATTGCCAGGAAAGGATTTTTAATAAGTCCACGCCCAATCATCCACGAATTTACAGTTTTAAAACGATTACTTAAGTTGTTATAATCATCTAATGCATTTATATCTCCATTATAACAAATTTTATGAGAGCTTAAAGCTAAACATTTTTCAAAAATACTCGTATATACCTGACCTTTATACATTTGTTTGCCCGTACGTGGATGTATTATAATTTCAAGAATTGGGAACTTATCTAAAATTGGAAGTATTTTAAAGATGTCATTTTCATTTTCCAGGCCAATGCGCATTTTAATAGATAATTTAATAGGCAATACTGTCATTACTTTTTCTAATATATCTTCTATTTTATTATGATGTGGCAAAAGTCCGGATCCTAACTCTCGATTTGTTACCATAGCAAAAGGACAACCCAAATTCCAGTTAATGTGCTCATATCCTTTATCAAATAAAAATTTCGACATGTAAGTAAACTCTTCAGGTTTATTTGTCATAATCTGTGGAACAAGATTTATATTCTTATTATTACTCGGCAAAATATCTATTACCTTCGAGTTTTTCAATTGCATATTCTTATCAACTCTTAAATACGGTGAATACATAAAATCTACACCCTTGAAAAACTTATTGAAAGTATTTCTGAAATGATAATCGGTAACTCCCTGAATTGGTGCAAGTAAAATCCTATTTGCCATAATTTAATTTTATGGTTTAAAAGTAATAAAAGTTAATAGATGAACAATATTTCAAATTAATATACGAAACTTCATTTTCAATAATTTCAAATGTTTTAATCCTCTATTTCTCAAGCACATAAACATTAAACCTTTATACAACTTGATTCTTATTTATTCTATAATTAGGGATACGTAAAAAAATATTTTTATATTGCTCCTGAAACAAATACTAAAAATTATGGACAAAGCTTCAACAATTATTTTAGCATTATCTCTTATTATTATTATGTTAGGTATGGGATTATCTTTGGTTATTGCCGATTTTAAAAGGATTATAGTTTACCCAAAAGCAATATTTGTTGGTTTAACAAATCAGTTAATAATTCTACCATTAATTGGGTTTGCAATTGCAATTGCTTTCCCTTTAAAGCCAGAAATCGCTATAGGAATAATGATTTTAGCGGCTTGTCCAGGTGGCCCAACATCTAATTTAATAACACATTTAGCAAAAGGAGATTTAGCTCTATCTGTTTCATTAACAGCTGTTAGTAGCCTTATTACTATTATCACTATACCATTTATTATAAATTTTGCACTTATCCATTTTTTGAACGAGGGCCATATTATTAAGTTAGATATAGTAAAAACCATTATCCAAATTTTTGTCATCGTTGTTATTCCGGTTGGCATTGGTATGTTAATAAGGCGATATAAGGAAAAGTTCGCCAAAAAAATGGAAAAGCCAGTTAGAAAGGCATCTGGGATTGTACTTGCTTTGGTAATAATTGGTATTATAATTAAAGAAAAAGAAAATTTAATTCCTTATATTAAACAGGCTGGACTTGTAGTTTTAATTTTAAATGTTGCAACCATGTTGGTAGGTTATTATTCTGCAAAACTATTTAAAATTATAGATAAAAGAGCCATTTCAATTTCAATTGAGTCTGGAATTCAAAACGGAACTTTGGCAATAATGATTGCTGTTGTTTTACTCGGAAATAGTGAGTATGCTATTACACCAGCAATATATAGTTTATTAATGTTCTTTACTGGTGGTATTGCCATATATTTTGGAACGAAAAGAAGTAAAGTTGAAAATGCTTACTAAGATCATATGTAATGAAAAAGCACCTCACTTCCAGTGTGCTTTTTCATTTAACCAAAATTGATTAGTAACAACTATTACTTAACCCTTAACTAAAAACTATTTTTATTCTTGACCCTGTTTTCTTTAGACGAGAAGTAAGACATCTTTTTATCTAAAATCCCACGACTTGATACTCAACTTATATTTCCTAATATTCCTCTAAAATTACGTTTATTCCTTCAGGAGAATTTCTTCCCTAAGTTTTTTCACCTACCAAAACAACAGAATCTAATCTACAAACAACCAACTATTTAAATAACTTAAATAGAAAGTATTTAAACATAAAAAAAACGATCAATATTGCTTATGACGGACAAGATAACACAGCAATTGAAACACGACTATAGGCCTTTATGCATTAAGTTAAGGAATATGCTCAATTGAATAATATTAAGGAAACTGAACCTGTATAACCTAAAATTTCATTTTAAAATCAATGTAAGGTATACAAGGAATTAATCTGTATAAACTACCTTCATGTGGACAAACTTTTTAAATAAATTATGAATGTTTCACTCTGCAAATACAATTATTTCTTTGTTGTTTTTATTACACTGTTATTTCATTAACTATTCAGTATTTCGTCGTTCTCAAAATAATCAGTATTAACTTCTAATTTACTTAAACTTATAAGTTGTAAAAATAAAATGTGTTTTACAACTCATTTTCTATTTTGAAGATATTTCCTCATATATCCAATTATACCATTGTTCCATCCCTAAGTTTTTAGTACATGAAATTTCCATAAGTGGTACTCTTCCATTTACATTATTGAGATCGACACGAAAACTTGTTATATTGAAGTTAGTATATTCAATTAAGTCTATTTTATTTAACAGGATGGCTTTTGCTTCGCGAAATAACATTGGATATTTAATTGGCTTATCATCACCTTCTGCCGTACTTACCACTGCAAGTTTAAAATCTTCACCTAGGTCAAAATGCGAAGGGCAAACTAAATTCCCAACGTTTTCAACAAAAATTACATCAGTATTATCCAAATTAAATTCGGGAAGTACTTTTAAAATACTGTGAGAATCAAGATGACAACCTCCTTCGGTATTTATTACAACAATAGGAACTCCGTGGCCATTTAATCGCTGAGCATCCCGATCGGTTGTAATATCCCCTTCAATTATTCCAATTTTAAATTTATCTTTCAGATTCTCTAAGGTCCTTTCAAGTAAGGTTGTTTTACCAGCACCTGGCGAACTAATAATATTTACCATTAATACTTTTTTCTCTTGAAGCAAGCTTCTTACTTCATTTGCCATGTTCTTATTACGATCAAGAACATTTTTTCTTATTTTTATTTCCATAATTTTTAGTTTTTTACTTCCTGTTTTTCGCCTTTAACTATTTTACAATCAGATTTTTCTCCTTCAATACTTTCAATTAATATCTCACGGCCTTGCTTAAGTTGCAAATCGTTGGAACCACAATAAGGACAAATAAAAAGTAAATCATCAATTTCGGTTTCTACTTTACATTTATTACAAGCAAAAATTATTGGTAATATCTCTAAGCTTAATCTTGCTTTTCTCGCTACTGTTCCTTTTACTGCACCCTCAAATACAAACTGAAATACATCAGGTACAATCATTATCATTTTACCAAACTGAATATTTACCTTAGTAACTTTCTTCAAATTCTCAGATTCAGCAACCTGTGTAATTATTCCTATTAATTCTTCTACTATTTTTAATTCATGCATAATTTAGTTAATGGTTTAAAGTTTAAAACTTCACTTCGCTTATGTAATAGCTAACAAATACGGGGTAATTGCTCACCTTGCAACATATTTAGAATTCGTTTACCCCCTATTTGCGTTTTACCTACTACTATTTTAGGATGCTCAGAAACAATCTCACCGATTATTTTACTTTCAAGACCTAAAGGGTTTTTATTTAATATTTTGATCACTTTATCAGCATCTTCACAATGAACGACTATTAAAACCTTGCCTTCATTAGCTAAATACAAAGGATCAAAACCCAATATTTCACATAAACCATTTACAGATTCCCTGACAGGAATATTTATTTCATCAAGCTCAACACCCAACTTAATAATTTCAGCTAATTCAGTTAAAACCGTAGCCAATCCTCCTCGAGTAACATCTCTCATAAACCTTATCCTTAAGTTAGCTTTAATCAAGTTTTGAATCAATTCGTTAAGACATGCGCAATCAGACAGAATACTGACTTTTAAATCCATTTCATTTCTAGCACCTAAAACTGCTATTGAATGATCACCCAAAAAACCATTTACAATAATTTTATCGTTTACCTCTACTTTTTCTCCAGTACTTATAAATGAATAATCTTTTTCAAAAACACCTATCCCTGTTGTATTAATAAATATTTTATCGCATTTCCCTTTATGAACAACTTTAGTATCACCGGCAACAATCTTAATGTTTGCAACTTTTGCCTGCTTTACCATTGATATTACAATTTTCTTCAAGTCATTTACAGGAAATCCTTCTTCGATAATAAAAGAAGCAGTAATAAATTTTGGCACAGCTCCAGAAACTGACAAATCATTTATGGTACCACAAACAGCTAACTTTCCGATATCACCTCCTGGGAAAAAAATAGGATCGATAACAAATGAATCTGTAGTAAAAGCAATCCTATCTTCAGGAATATTTAAAATAGCTGAATCAGATAATACTGTATTATTATTACCAAAAGGTTTAATAAAAATACTCTTTATTAAATCTAGCGAAGCACGACCTCCACTACCATGGTTCAATGTTATAAAATCACTCATAACTATAATATTTATAATATGCATGACAAGCTCCTTCACTCGAAACCATACACGCTCCTATTGGATTTTCAGGAGAACAAACCTTTGAAAAAAGCTTACATTCGGTTGGTTTTTTTAATCCCCGTAAAATATCTCCGCATATACAATTTGGATTTTCATTTTTAAACACAATTCGAAGATTAAAAACCTTTTCAGCATCAAAATTTTTATATTTACCTTTTAGCTTTAATCCGCTCTTCGGAATCTCCCCTATTCCTCGCCAAAGATCGTTTTGAGCTTCAAATACTTCATTCATTATTTCTTGGGCCTTAAGATTTCCTTGTTTAGTCACAGTTCTTGAATATTGAATTTCAACTTTTTGATCTTTAGTGTTGATCTGTTTTGCTAACATAAAAATAGACTGCATAAGATCTGTTGGCTCAAAACCTGTAACCACACAAGCAATTTTATATTTCTTAGGAATAAAATTGTAAATATTAGATCCTGTTATAGTACTCACATGCCCCGGACAAATAAAACCATCAAGTTTTACTCTATCATTCAACAAAGCTTCCATAACTGGAGGCATTATTTTATGTGCACTTAACAAATAAAAATTCGAAATATTTTCTTTATATGCTATTTGGATTGCAACAGCAGAACCAGGAGCTGTTGTTTCAAAACCGATCCCCAAAAAAACAACTTTCTTGTTTTTATTTGATTTTGCAATTTTAAGTGCTTCAAGTGACGAATACACAATACGAATATCAGCGCCTTTTGATTTTTCTTCTTCTAAACTACTTTTCGAACCAGGAACCCTAACTAAATCGCCATAAGTAGCAATAATAACATCCTTAATTTTCGAACACTCAATTGCGCTATCAATAAAGCCAATGCCGGAAACACAGACTGGACATCCTGGGCCTGAAATCAACTTTATATTCTCAGGTAAAAGCGATGAAATCCCAAAACGATGAATGGCCATAGTATGTCCGCCACAAACCTCCATTAAAGAAATTTCCCGATCGTTATACTTCCTGAGTTTTTTTGAAATATTTTGAACTATTTCAAAATCTCTGTACTCATCAATAAATTTCATAAATCAACGATTTAACAATTTAATCATCACTCATTTCGCGGAATAACTGCAATGTTTCCAAAGCTTCTTTTTCATCAATTTTTTGCAATGCAAATCCGGCATGTACAAGTACATAATCACCTACTTTAACATCATCAACCATTTGCGTTCCAACCTTGACAATAGTACCGCCAACAGAAACTTCTGCGAAATCTACTTCAATCTTTATTACCTTTCCTGGTATACTTAAACACATATTATAAATAATTTGATGCTACAATTAACTGTCCTAAAGCAATACCACCATCATTAGGTGGTGTTAAGTGGTTTGTATAGACTTCAAAATTATTTTTGGCAAGAATCTGAATTGATTTTTCGAGTAAAAATCTGTTTTGAAAAACACCACCCGAAAGAACAACTTTATTTATTCCAGTATCTTTTTTAATTTGACTTACAACATCGTTAATAATATGAACTACTGTATTATGAAACTTTGCAGATATAATAGAAGGTATGATAGTATTTAGATCTTTCAAGATTACATTTATAGTATCACTAAAACTTACAATTCCATTTTCTATCACATACGGATAATAACCCGTTTCTGCTTTATCAATTATAGATTCCAATCGCATTGGCCCCTCAGCATCAAATGTTTGTTTTGAGCATAAATTAAGTAAACAGGCTAGCACATCGAACAATCGACCTGCACTTGAAGTTAAGGGAGAATTAATATCCCTGAGAATCATGTTCTGGACTATCTCAATATCATTTCCTCTAATATTCTTGATACAATCTAAGGTTTCTATCTTATCAACTGAATAATGATTAAGGTAAGACAAAACCATTCGCCAACTTTCATTAACAGCCAAATCGCCTCCGGGCATTTTAACATAATCGAAATGAGTATGACGTTTAAATGTTTTAGTATCACAAATAAGAAATTCTCCTCCCCAAATATTACCATCTGTTCCGTATCCAGTACCATCAAAGCTCACTCCTACAACCTTCTCGCTTAGTTTATATTCAGCCATACACGATACAATATGAGCATGATGATGTTGAACTTTTATCAAAGGAATCTGACTCCCATTTACACTATTCACTCTAAGGCTTTCAGCAAATTTTGTAGATAAATACTCGGGATGCAAATCACAGGCAATTACTTTCGGATTAAATTTAAACAAATCAAAAAACTGATTTATAGTTCTTTTATAGAATTCGAAAGTTTCAAAATTCTTCAAATCTCCTATATACTGACTTAAGAAAGCATTATTATTTTTCCCAATACAAAAACTATTTTTCAATTCAGCTCCTGCACCAAAAATTCCATCAACACTTTGTAGTGTATAAATAGGATTAGGAACAAATCCCCGTGCTCTTCTGATAATTTGTTGCTTATTAGCCACAAGCTTTACAATTGAGTCATCTACAGGATTTTCAATTTTTCTATTATGACAAACAAAAGTCTCAAGCTTTTTGCCTAAACTATTTTCAGCAATAGTATCATCAAATAAGATTGGCTCACCTGAATTATTAGCACTAGTATATACTATTACTGAAGTAGAAAGTCGATCAAATAGTAAATAATGAAAAGGCAAATAAGGTAATAATGCACCAATACTCTTCAAACCATTATTAACCGAATAACACAATTTCCTTTTCTGATTAAGTAAAACAATCGGCCGACGCCAAGATTCAGCTAATTCTTTTTCTTGAATATTTAAATAACAATATCTTTCTATGGTTTCAATATCTCTAAACATTACTGCGAAAGGCTTTCCATCTCGTGCTTTAATCTCTCTTAAACGTAACACAGATGAATTATGCTTTGCATCACAAATTATATTATAACCGCCCAAACCCTTAACAGCAACAACTTCGCCACGATCAATCTTTGAGGCCACATTCTTAATTATATTTGTAAAATCATGCACATTACTGTATGAGTATTTTGGTCCACAGTAATTACAAGCTACCGGTTGAGCATGAAAGCGTCTATCAATAACATTATGATATTCGGCTTCACAGATTTCACACATTTCAAACTCGTGCATTGAGGTGTTTTTCCTATCGTAGGGTATTTTATTTACAATAGAAAACCTAGGACCACAATTTGTACAGTTTATAAAAGGGTATTTCATCCGATGTTTTTGGCTCTTAAGATCTTTTAAACAATTATCACAGACAGCAATATCAGGACTTATTTCTGTTATTGTATTATCAATTATTTTACTTGGCAATATTAAAAATTCGGTAGAAATAAAATCATCAATCAATACTGATCTTATATTTTTAATAGAAGAAGCGGAAGGAGCAAGAGTTAGAATATCAGATTTAAAATATTCAATACTTTCCTCATTGCCATATACATTAACAAGAACACCATCTGTACAATTAGTAACATCGCCTTTTAAATCGTGCTTTTTCGCTAATCGATATACAAATGGTCGAAATCCTACTCCTTGAACTAAGCCCTCAACAGATATGGATACTGACTTTTTAATAACAGTAAATTAAATTATAAAGAAAAATCTACATAACTTTTTGAGTGTAATAAATTACACTTTCAAGCTCATCACAGAGGTTTATATTGCTTACAATTACTTCATCAGGAACTTTTAGGATAACTGGAGCAAAATTTAAAATTCCAATTATTCCAGAATCAATTAATTTATTGGTAGCATCTTGTGCCGAAATTTCTGGGACAGCTAAAATCGCAACATTTACATGAAATTTGTCAATTATCTCCCTCATCATACTCATAGGTAAAACCGGTATCCCGAATCTTTTTGATTGTTTCGAGGGATTAATATCAAAAGAAGCAACAATTATCATTTTCCTAAGAATAAATCTCTTGTACTGAACCAATGCTTGTCCAATATTACCCATCCCTACCAAAATCACATATTGATTATTCTGATATTTAAAAATTTCATCAATTGCATTTAATAAATCGGTTATAATGTAACCACCCTTTTTGTTACCTTTCATCTTATAAACTGAGAAATCTTTTCTAACCTGATCCGCAGTCACACCAGCCTCTTCGCCTAAATCATGTGAATAAATCCGATCAAAGCCTTTTCGTTTAAATCCAATTAAACATATCCTATAAGTAAATAATCGCTTTAAATCATTCCTAATAACATGTTTTGTGATTTGTTTCACATTAAAAATTTATTAAATGTTACTTTTCGCAAGTTATGCAAGTTTTTTTAAAATAAAAATTTATTGTTCTATTTCCTCATTTCCAACCAATTAAGCTTATTCGACCTATGTTTTACAACATATTTAACAAAAAACTATTGACAAACGCTTTTTATCACCTATACTTTTATATGTGAATGAGATCACAATTATGAAAAATTATTATTCTTTATTAAATTCTGATTGGAATAGTGCATTAGATCAACTTTTGGCTAATTATTCGATCTATGCTCCGTTCAAAAATATTGATTCATCAGATTACGAATTAGTTAACCAAGAAAATATTTATGAAATCTCATATAATATTCCAAAGCCTACTACACCGTTAAAAACTTTCTTTTTACCTATTAAAGAAAACTTAATAGTTACTTTAAAAACAATAAACAAACGAATAATAATTGGTACACCTAATTGTGATATTCAAGGCTTAAATATTTTAGATGAAATATATCTTGATAAAGATTATATTGATACAGCATACAAAGATAAAAGAGACAATACTCTTTTAATAGCTACTTCATGTTATGAAACTCAAGAGCATTGTCACTGTATGGCGTACGATATTAGACCATTTTCTAAAGAGATTGCAGATATCTCATTATCGCATTTAGATGGGAAAATACATCTGGAAGTTCTATCTGAGAAAGGAGAAAAATTTATTATCGAGCTAAAAAATTATGCAAGCATATCAAACTCATCTGAATTAGAAATAAAAAATATTGAATTAAAACAGAGTAAAATTGAAAATACAATAATTGCCAACAATACAGAATTACCTGATTATAAAAAAACAGGAGAAATAGTTCAAAAGGCAAAAGAAGTAATTTGGAGTAAATATTCATCCAAATGCGTATCGTGCGGAGCCTGTGCAAGTATTTGCCCTACATGCACATGTTTTTTATTAGTTGACAAACCCGAATTTGAAAAAGTAAGACAATTAGATGCATGTCAATACCCAGGGTTTGAAAGAGTTGCTGGCGACGAAGATGCACTTCATGAGTTATCAAAAAGATTTAGGAATAGGTACTTCTGTAAATATGTATGGAAGCCACAGAAATTTAAATCTTTAGTTTGTACTGGTTGCGGTCGTTGTATTGAAGCATGCATTGGCAAAATAAATAAAAATGAATTGTTTAAAGAATTAGCTAACTAAATAAATGTCAGACAAAACAAACATATACAAACCCATTAAAGCGAAATTGTTAAAGGTTATTACAGAATCACCAACAATAAAGACCTTTATAATGGAGCCTGCAGAAGATTTCAGCTTTAAAACTGGCGAGTTTATTGAATTAACCGTTGATGGAATCGGCGAAGCTCCTTTCACTCCTTCATCATCACCTTTGGAAACAAAACAGATTGAAGTTACAGTAATGAAAACAGGTTATGTAACTGAGTATTTGCACAAAATGAAACCTGGCGAAACTTTAGGCATTCGTGGCCCATTTGGTCGTGGGTATCCTATTGAAAATTTTTATGACAAAGAAGTTCTTATACTAGGAGGAGGATGCGGATTTGCTCCAATAAGATCTTTACTTTATAGCCTTGCAGCTATTTCTGACAGATTAAGAAAAGTAACTCTTTGCTATGGGTCCAAAACACCTGACGAATGTATTTACAAACCTTATGTTGATCAACTTAGAAATACACCCAAATTTGAAGTATTAAGGACGGTTGATGTACCTGATGAAACATGGACTGAGTCTGTAGGTGTTGCAACTGTTTTATTAGATAAAGTTAAAGTAGATATTGAAAATTCTGTTGCTGTTTGCTGTGGGCCACCAATAATGATGAAATTTGGAACAATCAGACTCCTTGAATTAGGATTTAAAGATGAACAAATATATCTATCAATGGAGAAAAATATGTCATGTGGGCATGGTAAGTGTGGACACTGTATGATGGGTAAATACTTTGTTTGCAAAGATGGACCAGTTTTTACCTACAACGAATTAAAAGACACTCCATCAATATGGGAATAATATTATTAATGAAAAATGCTAAACAAATAAATTATGAAGCCTCAAATAGAAGATTTTAAAAATGTCCGTTTTTTTGAAAATACAAGTGATAAGCATTTGAAAATGATAGCCAAGATTAGCACTATCAAAAAATTTAAGGTAGAAGAGATTTTATTTGAACAATATAATGAGCTTTCTGAACTATATGTTTTGGTGGAAGGAAGTTTATCTCTCGGAATAAAATTACCAACAGCAAAGAAGATACATCTTAGTAATATTGAAGAAGGGCAGCTTTTTTCATGGACAGCTTTATTCTACCCGTATATTTCAACCGCCTGGGTAAAAGCTATAAAACCGGTAAAAGTTATTGCGATTGACGCAAAAAAATTAAAAGAAGTAATTAATAACGCAAGTAATCTAAATGATTGCGAGTTTGGATTTAAATTCATGGAAAAGATTGTTCAAACTATATCACATAGACTCAATGATACTAGATTTCAACTAATGAACCAACTATCAATTTAATAAAAGTATGGACAAAAAGATATTGATAGATTTAAGCAAATTCAGAGTGTATAGCGACAAAAGTTGCGATAATACTCCTCCTGAAGGATTTTTCACAAATTCTCCTAATACAATTGGCTTTAAATCAATTCGTGAAATGGCAATTTTCCAATTCACTTGTCGCAAATGCGAAGATGCTCCTTGTATCAATGTTTGTCCTTTTGAAGCATTAGAAAAAGACACTGAAGGGATGATTCACCGACATACAAACTTATGTGTTTCATGTAAATCATGCGTAGCTATATGTCCTTTTGGAACAATGATGTCGGACTTTTTTAAACACATTAAAAACAAAGATCTATTCTACGATTTATCAGACAATCATGAGTTACATAAATTTATAAAAGCATGCCCGATTGGTGCAGTTAGCTTAGTAGATATGGATGAAAACCCAGATGAAAACATATATAAATTAAATGATCAAGTTTTAATTAAAGAAAATATTTGGAGTACTGAAAAACAGTAAAACATCATGGCAGAACAATTATTTTATTTTTTAATTTATCCAGGACTACTCTTTGCAGCAGTAGTAGGTGCATTTTTATCGTGGTATGATAGAAAAATTACCGCTTGGGTACAATTCAGAAAAGGTCCGCCATTATTCCAACCCTTTTACGATTTCTTTAAATTATTATTGGTAAAAGAAACCATATTGCCTAAGCATGGTTCAAAAGGAGTTTTTCTTGCAGCTCCAATATTTGCAGTATTTGGTGCTTCTATTGCAGGTGTTTTTATCCTATTACCATTATTGGGTATTGAGTCAGGTTTTAAAGGAGATATTATTGTTATTTTCTACTTACTAACAATACCATCATTAACATATATTATTGGAGCATTAGCCACTGGAAATCCTTTAGCTGCAGTTGGTGGATCACGTGAAATGAAACTTATTTTAAGTTATGAATTAACATTTATTCTGGTTTTGGCAGGAATCATTCAAAAGGCAGGAATGAGTATTAGCCTCAACGAAATCATTTCATTACAAGTTTTAAATGGAGTATTTGGGGGCAGCTTATCAGGCATCATTTTATTCATTGTTTTTATTTTCTGTATTCAAGCTAAATTAGCCTTAGTTCCTTTCGATGCACCTGAAGCAGAAACAGAGATTGCTGGTGGAATAATGATTGAATATTCAGGTACACCATATGCAATGATAAAACTGGCAAAATATATTATGTTTTTTATCCTCCCTGCTTTTCTAATTGGATTGCTTTGGGGAGGATTAAATTTCGAAGGGATTAATATTCTCTGGTCAATACTAAAAATACTATTTGTGGTTCTATTACTTACTCTTATACGGAATACAAACCCAAGAGTAAAAATTAAACAAGCTGTCAGATATTTTCTCGTTTGGATGAATCTGTTAGCCATTATAGCAATTGTATTATCATATTTTGGATTATAAAAAATAAAATCGTGGGATTTAAAGAATTCTGTTTTAAAAAATCATTGTGGTTGTTCCATTTCGCAGGAGCATCTTGTAACAATTGCGACATAGAAATACTCGATTGTTTAACTCCACGCTATGATGTTGAACGATTTGGGATGGTACTGGTTGGCAGTGTTCGACATGCCGATGTTTTACTTGTAAATGGATCAATAAATCAGAGAGATAAAAGTAGATTATTAGAAATATATGAACAAGCTCCAAAACCACTAGTGGTTGTAGCCATTGGTGCTTGTGGTTGTACAGGAGGAATATTTGCCGAAGGCGATACATTTGCCGGACCTGTTGATAAAATTATCCCGGTTGATGCTTACATACCTGGTTGCCCACCAAAACCAGAAGCAATTTTAGCGGGTATTGTAAAACTTTTAAATAAGTAAAAGAGAATCGATTATGAATACGGATGAAATTTTAAAAAATATTAAAGACAAGTTTGGTTCTGATGTGCTTGAAGTTTTCAAAAAATGGGAAACAAGAGCAAACATTACAATTAAACCTGTATCTCTTGTACAAATTGCCGAGTATGTTTTTAAAGATCTTGAGTTCAGATTTATTATAGCAACAGCAAATCATACAAAAAAAGGATTTGAAATACTTTATCATTTCAGCAAAGACAACATTGGACTGATTGCTAATTTACATGTGATTCTTCCAGTTGAAAAACCAGAAATCGAATCATTAACATGTCTTTTATCAGGAGCAAATTGGATTGAAAGAGAAATGCATGAATTATATGGTATTGTATTTTTAAATCATCCAGAACCTGAGAAGTTAATCTCAGAAGGGAACTGGGCAGAAGGAGTTTATCCGTACAGAAGAGAATTTAAATGATAAAAGCAACAAGATAAAAGATAAAAGTAAATTGAAAAAAAATAATACAAAACTAAAAGCTAACAACTAAATACTAATAGCTAAAATTAAAAATGGTTAAAAAGACACTCATACCAATTGGACCATATCATCCACTTCAGGAAGAGCCGGAACTATTTAAACTTTATTGTGAAGGTGAGATTGTAAAAGATATTAAATGGGAAACAGGATATAACCATCGTGGTATTGAAAAACTGAGCGAGAAAAAAACGTATGATCAGTCTTTCTTCTTGGTAGAAAGAATATGTGGAATTTGTTCTACATCGCATCCATTTGCTTTTGCCAATGCTGTTGAAGAAATTGGAAATATAGAAATTACAAATCGTGCAAAATACATAAGATCAATAATCGGAGAGTTAGAACGTGTTCATAGCCATTTATTATGGGTTGGGCTTGCAGGTCATTTCTTAGGTTACAATACTGTTTTTATGTGGGCTTGGAAATATCGCGAACCTGTTCTTGATTTGTTTGAAATGATTTCAGGAAATAGAAATAGTTATGCCATGTTTAAAGTTGGTGGTGTACGCAGAGATATTGAAAATAATAAAATTCCGCAAATATTAAAAGTCCTGGATCTGGTTAAGAAAAAAACAGACATGTTGGTAGGTGCTGTAATGGATGATCCAGTTATTCATGCACGCACCAAAGGTGTGGGGATATTAACCAAACAAGATATTATAGATTATGCTGCTGTTGGTCCAACAGCACGTGCTTCAGGAGTAGATATCGATGTACGAAGAGACGACCCGTATGCAGCTTATCCTCTTGTTAATTGGAAAGTAATTACTGCAGAAAAAGGTGATGTATTTGCAAAAGCAGAAGTACGATTATTAGAAATGTATGAATCAATATCAATTATAGAACAATGTATTGAAGGATTGAAAAAAGAAAAAGAAGGTGATATAAATGTAAAAGTAAAAGAAATTCCTGAAGGATGGGGCACAGGTCATGCAGAAGCTCCACGTGGTGAAGTTTTTCACTATGTTTTATCCGACGGATCGAATTCACCTGCAAGACATAAAATAAGAGCCCCTAGTTATACCAATATTGCAACTTTTAAGAAATCCTGTATTGGACAAACCATCTCGGACGCAACGATTTCTTTAGCTGCAGTTGATCCTTGTTATTGCTGTACAGAACGAATGGCTGTAGCATACGATAGTAAAACTGGAGATAGAATCCTAAATGGTAATGAACTCATAGCTTTATCAGCTAAAAAGACTCAAAATATTAAGAATCAATTTTAAAGGTTCAATATGAATGAAATAACATACATAATTTGTTTACCAATATTTGCAGGGATACTGTTATTTGTAATTCCTGAGAAATTAAAAACAATTAAAGGAATCTTTGCCAGCGCAATTTCATTATATGCGCTCTATCAATCAATATTGGTTTTTACTGGTCAAGTAGGAATTTACGACCTAAGTCAACTTGTTGGCAACACTAGCATTAGCAGTTTATATGCAAACTCACTGAACGATGCTGCCAAATATGTAACATTTAATATTGATTCTTTAAGTCAGTTAATAATTTTATTCGTAAATATCTTTGCATTCCTGATAGTTATATACTCACTGTTTTATATTGATAAGAAAAAGAAAGTTTATAATTATTACGCATTTTTCTTAATCACATTAGGGACTTCGAACGGTGCAGTATTATCGAATAACTTATTATTATTCTTGACATTCTGGGGAATTTTAGGTTTCACATTATACAAGCTTATTAAAGGGGCAGATGAAGAAAGTTCTTCTGCTGCAAAAAAGACACTAGCTATTGTAGGAGCATCTGATGGCATTATGATCTTAGGTATTGCTATTATTTGGAAGATCACCAATACACTTAGTATTAGCGAACTACATCTGGCAACAAATAATGCATTAACCATTACAGCTTTTATTACACTATTAATTGGAAGTTTCACAAAAGCTGGTGCCTTTCCTTTTCATACCTGGGTTCCCGATTATGCTAAAAATGCTCCGGCATCTTCATCAGCATATATGCCTGCATCATTAGATAAATTACTGGGAATCTATTTCTTAGCAAGAATATGCAATAATATATTTGAGTTAAATCAATGGTTAACATTAATCTTATTAAGCATTGGTGTAATTACAATTATTACTGCAGTTATGATGGCTTTAGTTCAGCATAATTATAAACGTTTACTTGGATTCCATGCAGTTTCTCAGGTTGGATATATGATAGTTGGATTTGGTCTTGGATCTGTAATTGGTATTGCTGCAGGATTATTCCATATGTTAAACAATGTTTTGTATAAAACAGGACTATTTTTAGTATCAGGAAATGTAGAAAAGCAAACAGGCAAAAGCGATATCGATGATTTAAGTGGATTATCCAAAACTATGCCTATAACATTTATGTGTGCGTTAATTTTCGCTTTATCAATTTCTGGAATTCCTCCATTTAATGGATTTGCATCAAAATGGATGATTTACCAAGGCATTATAGAATTCGGGCAAGGAACAGGCATAGCAAATCAGCTATGGATAGTATGGTTGGGATTAGCTGTTTTAGGCTCAGCATTAACGCTAGCAAGTTTTGTTAAATTTATCTCAGGATTATTCTTAGGACGAAGACAAAAAGAATTTGAGAAGGTTAAAGAAGTTAATATCCTTGGATGGCTCCCAATTAGTATTATGGCAATAGGCTGTATTGTATTTGGGGTATTCTCAACAAATTATTTTGTCCCTAAACTTTTTAACCCTATACTGGGAGAAATCAATTTGATTGGTATGTGGAACTCAACATCAGTTTCGGTTCTTGTACTTGCGTCCATCGTTTTAGGTTTAATCATTTATATGATTGGAAATATTAAAAACTTTAGATCAGAAGACAGTTATGTGGGTGGTGGAGAAACCATGCGCGAAGATTCAGGTATGGCAACAAGCGAGTTTTATGAAACCATTAGAAATCTTGGATTCCTTTCAACTTTATACGATAAAGCAGAAAAACGCTATTTCGATATTTACAATATTTCAAAGAAAATAATTCTTTGGTTTAGTAAAGGATTACAAGGATTACATACAGGTGTATTAACTAATTATGCACTTTGGATTTTTGCTGGATTAATAATTATGTTACTCATTTTATTATAAAAATGACCTTATGGAATTAACAATATCAATATTATTAGGATTCATGATTATAGGAGCAATTTTTGCAATACATGCTAAGGATTTGCTCTCATCTGTAATAGCAGCAGGAATTGTGGGATACAGCCTCGTAATATGTTTCTTGTTACTAAAAGCTCCAGATTTAGCAATTGTACAAATCGTTGTAGAAACCATTACACTAATAATTATGGTTGCGGTAGTAATAGACAGTACCCGCGAAGAATTAAAAGTTAAAATCGATACGCAACAAATAATCAATATTTCGCTTGCTTTGATTTTTATGCTTGTACTCGTATTTTTCTTTGCACGAGCAATCGAGTCACTGAATCCACTAGGACAACATACATTAAGAATGGCAAGTGCTTATGTTGGAGACCCAGCTGCAAAAACAGGAAGTGCAAACCTTGTTACAGGAATATTATTCGATTTTAGAGGATATGATACTTTAGGTGAAGCCACTATCCTATTTACAGCAGCAATAGGTGTTTTAACCATTTTAAGAATTAAAGGAAAGAAATAAGCTATGCAAGGAATGTCTCTCATAGTAAAAAAAGTTGCTCAGTTAATAACTGTTTTTATATTCCTTTATGGGATATATATCATAGTTCATGGACATTTAACTCCTGGAGGAGGATTTGCAGGTGGAGCCATACTTGCAGGTGCCTATATTTTACAGATTCTTGCATTTGGAAGAGATCCATTACACCTAAAAAAGAAAGAAACTGGAGCATCAATTTCAGAAAGCATTTCAATTCTTACAGTTTTAATACTTGCAGTAGTAGGTTTATTTATTGGTACAAAAGTATTTTTTAATAATTATTTACCTTCTGGCAAAATAGGCGAATTAGTAAGCGCAGGTACAATTCCTTTATATAATATTCTTATTGGAATTGAAGTGGCTGCCGCACTCTTAACAATATTTCTAGCACTAATTATTTATAAAGAAGAAATAGAATGATGGTATATATTTTAAGTTTTATATTATTTCTTGTGGGATTATATGGTATAATAACCAGAAGAAACCTAATAAAAATAGTGATTTCACTTTCAATAATGGAATTTAGTATATTCATTTTATTAGTACTGATAGGATATATTGATGGAGGAATTGCGCCTATTATTACCGATCAGGTAATAAACCCTACTTACGTTGATCCTTTGCCTCAAGCAATGGTATTGACTGCAATTGTTATTGGTTTAGCTACAACAGCAATGCTCATGGCAATTGCAATTAGACTATATCGCAAATACGGAACATTTGATATTAGAGAAATAAAAAATTTAAAAGGATAAGAAATGAATTCACTGATTCCTTTATTTATAATAATCCCATTAGCAACAGCTTTTGTTATTCCAATAATAGGAAAGTTAACAAGCTCTTTTGCAAAAATTATTACACCAGCGATTTTGCTAATACTCTGTTATTTTAGCATTTCATTTTTATTAAGTAGCAATCAAGAAAGCTATATTGTAGGAGGATGGCAAGCAATTAATGATATTCCAATTGGAATTTATTTGGTGCTTGACGGTTTTAGCAAATTGATTCTTTGTATAATTAGTATTTTAGGCTTTCTTGTTTCAATTTATGCTATTACATATATTAAAGAGTACACCTCCAAAAATAATTTCTATGCCTTGTTTTGCTTAATGGTAGCAGGAATGAACGGTGTTGTTTTAAGTGGCGATATTTTCAATTTATTTGTTTTCCTTGAGATCTCAGTAATCGCATCATATGCTTTAGTAGCTTTTGGTGTTGGTAAAAAAGAGTTGGAAGCATCATTTAAATATCAGGTTTTAGGAAATATTGCTTCATTCCTTATATTATTCAGTGTTGCCTTATTATACTGGCAAACAAAAACCTTAAACATTGCCGATATTTCCAACATCCTAAAAACTCATGACAGCACAGCTTTTTTAACATTTACACAAATTCTTCTAATTACTGGATTCGGTCTAAAGGCAGCAATAATACCTTTCCATGCATGGTTACCTGATGCACACTCATCGGCACCATCACCTGTATCTGCTATGTTATCAGGAGTTCTCATTAAAGCTATAGGTGTATATGTTATCATTCGCTTATTCTTTAACATGTTTGTGTTTACATACGATATTGCTGTAACAATTACAGTTCTGGGAGCACTATCCATGATTATTGGAGCATTATTAGCAATTAACCAAAAGGATATTAAAAGACTCCTTGCCTACTCAAGTATTAGTCAAATAGGATATATTATTATAGGTTTTGGTATTGGAATGATGATTTTATCAAAAGGGGGGAAACAAAGTATTGCTGTATTAGCAATAGCTGGTAGCTTGTTTCATATGATCAATCACTCAGTTTTTAAAGGATTACTATTTCTTGGTGCTGGAGCAGTCGAATACAGAACAAACACAAGAGATATGGGACAACTTGGAGGATTATCTGAAAATATGCCAATAACTTCTACTACCACATTGGGTGCGTCTATGGCAATATCAGGGATACCACCATTCAATGGATTCTTCAGCAAACTAATTATTATAATTGCTGCTGTTCAAGCTAATTTATACGTACTTGCAGCTCTTGCTGTAATAGTAAGTATAATAACCCTTGTATATTTCTTAAAATATCAGAAATCTGTTTTCTATGGTGAGAATAGAAATTTCAAAAAAGTAAAAGAAGTTCCTTTTGCTATGAGTTTTTCAATGATAATTCTTGCTATTCTTTGTCTTGGCTTAAGCCTTATAGCTATTCCAAGTGTTCGTGAAATAGTACTAGATCAAGCGGTAAACTCTCTAATTGATATGGATAAATATATTAATCTAGTAATACAACATTAGTATGAAATATATTGCATTATTTATAATCGCACTCTTATTCTGGTTATTATTAACTTTTAACCTAAGCATTTCTAATATTGTTGTAGGAATAGTTGCGGCTGTAGCAACGTGCATCCTATTTGGAAAACACTTTGCAGTTACCAGCTTTTCAAAGCTGCTTCAACCTCAACGATATTTTTGGTTTGTTGTTTATCTAATCATATTTATTTGGGAATGTTTAAAAGCAAATTTCGAGGTTGCTTATCGCGTATTACATCCTGCAATGCCAATTAAACCAGGCATTGTAAAAATTAAAATTGATTTAAAAACAGATATTGCTAAAACTACTTTAGCAAACTCAATAACTATGACACCTGGAACAATAACTGTGGATATAATCGATGAATACATTTATGTTCATTGGATATATATTAGTACCGATAATCCAGAAGAATACAGTCAAAAAGTATCAGGAAGATTTGAAAAATATATAAAAAAAATATTCGAATGATAGATTTTTTGAACATATTACTTTATGTACAAATAGCATTATGTACTTTCTGTTTATACAGAATTGTTCGCGGACCATCAATAGCTGACAGAATAGTTGGAATTGATATTTTCGGAATATTGGTTGTAGGAATATGTGCCATATTAACCATAACTACAAAAAGATCATTTATTCTTGATATTGGTATAGCATGGATCATATTAAGTTTTATTGGCACTTTAACTTTAGCAAAATATTTAAGTGGTAAAAAATTAAACGAATAATATGGAAATCATCGGCTTTATATTAATATGTCTTGGTATTCTTTTCAACTTTTTTGGTTGTATAGGATTAATCCGCTTACCAGATGTTTATAATAGATTACAATCGTCGACAAAATGTGTGACTCTTGGAACTTGCAGTATCCTGTTAGGAGTTTTATTTTATACTGGAATTGAAGGAGCAGGTATTAGAGCCCTAATTGCAATTCCTTTACTGTTTTTTGGAGCTACTGTAGCGGCACATGCTTTGGTGAAAGGAGCCTACATATTTGGCGTTAAACTAGGCGATAAAAGTGTTAAAGATGATTATAAAGATGCAGAAAAGAGTTGACGAGTTTAGGGTTTAGAGTTTGGAGTAAAATAATCTCGAGACTAAAAACTAATAACTAATAACTTGAAACTAAAATGAAATATCCAAAAGTAAGAGAAGTAAAAGAAGCTCTGGTGTCCCTATTCACACCGGCTTACACAACAAAATTCCCGAAGGAACCACATACTCCTTTTGAGAATTTTAGAGGAAAACCTGAAGTTGATGAAAAAAACTGTGTAGGGTGTGAAACTTGTGCAAATGTATGTCCTCCATTAGCTATTACTTTCGAAGATAATAAAGAAAAAGGAATTAGAACTATAAGGCGTGATTATGGAAAATGTATTTTCTGTGGTCAGTGCCAAGAACATTGCATTACACAAAAGGGAGTAAAACTTTCGGATAAAATATTCGATATTGCAGTTTTCGATAGAACAGTAAATGTTGAATTTCAAGAAAGAGAATTAATCATTTGCAAGAATTGTAGTGCAGTTATTACTACAAAGGATCATTTACAGTATATGCATAAAAAACTTGGTCCAAAAGCATTTGCTTCAATTCAAAATTTAAATATTTTAAATGAGAAACTGCTATTAGCATCTAAATCCGATACAGAATCTGATATTAGAGATGGACTAAAACGTAAGGATATCTTTAATGTACTTTGTCCGAACTGCCTAAGAGAAGTGTTAATAAAATATACTTTTTAGTGATTGAAAACCTAAACAGTTTAATAAAGCAAACCGATAAAAAAAAGCTCTTTGTAGGGATAGGAAATGTATTAAAAAGTGATGATGGAATTGGAGTATATATTAGCAATAAAATAAATGAATCAACTTCGATTCAAAAGTTAACCGTAGAAATAAGTATCGAAAATTATATAGGTAAAATAAACTCTTTAACTCCTGATGTTCTTATTCTTGTTGATTGTGTTGCCTTTAACAAAGAAGCGGGATATTACGAGTTACTTGCTGCTGAAAAAGTCAAAGATTTTACATTAAACACGCATAATATATCTCTAAAAAGAATATCAAAATTATTTAAAATGCCAGTATATATTTTAGGAGTTCAACCTAAAAAAATTGATTTCGGAGAAGATATATCAGAAGCTGTTAGAAATACAGCAAATAACATATTAGATATTATAAACCAATAAAACCCTAAAATTATGGCGAAAGATTATTTCTGTCCGATTTGCAAAGGTCAATTGCGAGTAACAAACACAATAATATTGTCTGCAAAATCAAAAAAGAACGAAAAGGGTTTAATTTTTCTAAACTCTGAAATTGGAGAGTATTCAATTACCTCTCACCCTGATTTTCAGATTCACGAAGGTGAAGAATATACTTTCTTCTGCCCTATCTGTCATACTACATTAAATCGTGAAGAAAATCCACATCTTGTTAAAATTCATATGAAAGACGGAGATGAAGATTTTGAGATTTATTTTTCGAGTCTTGCAGGTGAAAAATGCACATACAAAATTAGTGATAAAAGTATTGAGCAAATTGGTCCTGATTCAATTCATTATAAACAGTATTTTGATGTTCCTGACGAAGATAAAAAATACTTATAGATTCAAATCCCAAAAAAATGGAAATAAAATTTTAATCGGGATTTGCTTTTTGTAATTTAAAATAAAAATTATGCAATTAGATTCAAGTGTTCTTTATCTTACAGCAGCATCAATAGGTTTTTTTCATACTCTTTTAGGACCTGATCATTATTTACCTTTTATAGTTATTTCTAAAGCTCGTAAATGGTCAATATTAAAAACAAATATTATAACATTTCTATGTGGCATTGGACATGTGGGCAGTTCTATTGCAATCGGTTTTATTGGTATTTTATTAGGAATTGCTGTTAACAAACTTACTCCAATTGAAGCAACACGCGGGTCAGTTGCGGCGTGGCTAATGATCGCTTTTGGCTTGGTATATTTCATTTGGGGAGTGCGTAAGGCTGTTAAACAAAAAGAACATACACATGATCATATGCACTCCGATGGTACTGTACATGTACACAAACATTCCCATTTTAGAGAACATTCCCACATACACGAAAAAAAAAGCATTAAAGAATTAACACCTTGGATTTTATTTACCATTTTCATCTTTGGACCCTGCGAACCTTTTATACCAATTTTACTTTACCCTGCAGCCCAAAATAATATTATGGATATTGTTATGGTTACTCTTATTTTTAGTTCAGTAACTATTGGTACAATGATGCTTGTAGTAAGCACTTCTTTGTTAGGAATTAAATTACTCCCAAAAATTAATCTGGAAAGATTTATGCATGCTATTGCAGGAGCTACAATTTTTTTGTGCGGAATAGGTATAAAATTTCTAGGGCTCTAGTTTATAATCGAGTAGGTAGAGGGATTACTCCCTCGTCCCCTCACACCACCACGCATGCTCTCGCACGTGGCGGTTTCAGTTAATAGTTTAACTTTTCGTAATTTAATGACAAATTAAACAAGT
>JAQIBH010000197.1 GCA_027859205.1 Bacteroidales bacterium
TCTCATTTTCTTGGTGAGTATTCAGCATCTATTCTTCCATTTGAATTATTAATTGAACCTTTATTAGTATGTATAGTTGCAAGTTTTTGGATAACAAATTATAGTAAACAAAGACTAGAATTGCAAAAGATAGTAGAAGAAGTTGGGCCAATGGTTTATGCAGCATTTTTCACCCTAACTGGAGCTGCATTATCAATTGATATTCTAATAAATACATGGACAGTAGCTATAATTGTATTCTTAGTACGAATGATTGCAATGGTTATAGGTGCATTTGTTGGTAGTACTTTAGCAAAAGATCCTAAATTGCATAGGAGAATAGGTTGGATGCCGTACGTAACACAAGCAGGAGTGGGTTTGGCTTTAGCATTTGAAGTAGCCGGTGATTTTCCTTCTTGGGGAATGCAGTTTGCAACAATTATTATTGCTGTTATTGTTTTAAACCAAATAGTTGGACCTCCTTTGTTTAAATGGTCAATTAAACTTGTTGGGGAAAGCAGATTACATGCAAAAGAAAAAGAAAACAAAATTAAAAATGCATTGGTGTTTGGCTTAGAACATCATTCGTTGGGTTTAGCCCGAGATTTACAAAAGGAGAATTACAAAGTTGAAATTGCTTCAATTGAACGTCGTAAAAATGTACAGCATATAAAAGATCTCAAAATACATTTTTTATACGATTTAAGTGTCGAATGTCTTGAGTCAATTAACATTAATAAATTTGAAACTATTATTTTAATGTTATCTGATGATGAAAATTACAAGGTTTGCGAATTAATATACGAAAATATTGGTACTCAAATAGTTATTGTCAGACTGTTTGATTCCATATATGCAGATAAGTTTCATGAGATGGGTGCTTTGGTAGTAGACCCGTCAACCGCTATCAGTAAATTAATTGAGCAATTTGTAAGATCGCCAATTTCAGCTTCATTAATTCTTGGAGAAGAAGATCAAAAAACAATGGTTGATATAAAAGTTCAGGACAGGAATTTACATGGAATCGCTTTGCGTAATTTAAGATTACCTCATGATGTACTTATTTTATCGGTAAAAAGGAAAGGGCAAATGCTTATTTCTCATGGTTATACAAGACTAAGAATGGGAGATATTGTAACAATGGTTGGTTCAACTGAAAGCCTTGAAAATTTAAGTTTACAGTTTGAGGAATAATTATAACATTCCTGATTTTTCGTTTTTTTCTGATCGTTTCACAACAGCATCAATTCTTTTTTGAATGGTTTCTTCTCTTTTTGCTGAGACAAGCCATCCAATATAATTTTGTTGATTAGAAGGTGAAAAATTAAAGAAATTTTTATATGCGATTGGATTTGCTAGCAAAGCTTGTTCAAGATCTTTCGGCATTTCTACTTTTTCACCTGATGAATAAGCCTTTTCCCATTCACCATTTTTCTTAGCAATTTCAACTTTTTCTAAACCCGCACTAGTCATTCTTTTTTCATGAATAAGTTTTTTGACTCTCTTTTTATTTACAAACGACCACATACTACTTTTTCTGCGAGGAGTATATTTTTGCATGTATGTTTCATCGTCAATACGTTTTACTGTACTATCTATCCAGCCAAAACATAAAGCCTCTTCAACGGCTTCATTATAAATAACTGTAGGTTTTTTGGTGTGTTTTTTATAATAGATTAACCATATTTCATTAACTATTGAATGATTTTGTTTTAACCATGCTCTCCACTCATCTCTATTTTTACAGTATATTGTTTCCATGAAAAAGTTAAAAGAGTCTATTCAAAAAGAACTTAAAGGGGGCATTCTGAACGAAGTGAAGAATCTTAATTATTATGTAAGTTAGTTCACTTCATTCAATATGACATTTTTAAATAGTCATTTTATTTATTCTAATCTTTTGAAATTGCTCTCGAAATAACAAGTTTTTGAATTTCTGAAGTACCTTCGTATATCTGTGTTAGTTTAGCTTCTCGCATTAACCTCTCCACATGATATTCTTTAACATATCCATATCCGCCTAATATTTGAACTGCTTCCGTTGTAACTTTCATAGCAACATCAGTAGCACATAACTTAGCCATTGCACTAATAGTTCCATAAGGCTGGTCGTTATCTTTAAGCCAGGCAGCTTTATGAACAAGTAGGCGTGCAGTTTCTATTTCTGTTGCCATTTCTGCAAGCTTAAATGCTATTGCTTGATGATTTATAATCTCCTTACCAAAAGCTTTTCTTTCTTTTGAATATTTAAGAGATAGTTCGTAAGCTCCAGCAGCTATTCCAAGTGCTTGAGCAGCTATACCAATTCGTCCACCTTCAAGCAATTTCATAGCAAATTTAAATCCAAAACCATCTTCACCTATACGATTTTCTTTAGGTACTTTAACATCAGTAAACATAACTGAGTGTGTATCTGAACTACGCATTCCCATTTTATCTTCGTGAGGGCCCAATGAAATTCCTTCAGAGTGCCGATCTACAATAAATGCATTTATTCCTTTATGGCCTAGTTCCGGATTTGTTTGTGCCATTACCAGATACGTTCCTGCAGTATTTGCACTTGTAATCCAGTTTTTTACACCGTTAAGTAAATAATAATCGCCCTTATCTTCAGCTTTGGTTTTTTGAAAAGATGCATCCGAGCCTGCTTCTGGCTCACTTAAAAGAAAAGCTCCAATTTTTTCACCACTAACAAGATTTGGTAAATATTTTTCCTTTTGTGAATCGTTACCATATTTTTCAATTCCATAGCAAGCCAAAGAATTGTGAACAGCCATTATAACAGCAACAGAAGAATCCACTTTTGAGATTTCCTCTAAAGCTAATGTGTATGAAATATTATCCATGCCAACTCCACCATATTCTGGTGCAACCAATATTCCAAAAAACCCAAGCTCGGCAATATTTTTTACATGTTCACTTGGATATATTGCGTTTTTATCGCGTTCAAGAACATCCTTAATTAATTCACGCTGAGCATAATCTCGAGCAGTTTTTCTTACCATAAACTGCTCTTCTGAGTAATCGAAATTCATTTATTGTATTTTTATATGTTATTTTAAATTTAGCTTGTTTGTTTATAAACAATGGCAACAATCGTTTTATCATCTCCGCCCATATTTACTGTCATTCCGTAAGGACGATTTGCAGGTATTTCAATTTGTGCATCTCCTGCTTTACCTGTTAGCTGTTCCCATATTGTAACTGCTTGATGAACACCAGTTGCTCCTGTTGGATGTCCCCATCCGATCAAACCACCAGTTGTATTCATAGGAAATTCACCTGTTCTAGAAGTGTTACCCTTAGCTACATAATCTGCACCTTCGCCATGTTTTGCTATTCCTAACGCTTCAACCATTAATACACCTGCAATTGTGAAGCAGTCGTGAACCTCGATAGTTGCTACATCGTTTATACTTATACCAGCATTTTTTAAAGCTTCTTTTGTTGCTTCATGAACTGTTTGAAGTATTGTTGAATCTTCTGGTTGTTCGGTTATATTATTTACCTTTAATGAGAAACCAACAACTTCAACAGCTTCGGATTTTGGTATTCCAGCTTTTGCTAATCCTTCTTCTGATAATATTGCAATCGCAGAAGCACCGTCTGATACTTTCGAGCAATCAAATACATTTAAATTATCGGTAAAAGATTTAGGAGTTGGTTCAGATAAACCAACTGCTTCAAGGTCTTTAGTTTTATTTTCGAATTCCTGCGAAGTCGAGCATAATCTTGCATTTTCAATAGCGTTTTTATACCAGGTAGCAAGTCCTTTTCTTGTTTTTTCTCGTCCGAATTTTTCGAAATATGCACCGGCGCGATTACTAAATTGTCCTGGGAAAAAATATGCATGTCCGTCTTTTCTATCATTAAACCAACCTGCACCGGCAAGAATATCAGCACCATAAATGGCTTTTACGGAATTCTGAACTTCAACACCCATGCTTAATACAACATCTGCTGAATCTGATAATACTGATTTTATTCCCGAAATTAATGATAATCCACCGGAAGCACATGCACCTTCAACTCTTAGCGATGGTTTAAATTTTAGGTTCTCATCAATTATTGGAAGGAATGCTCCAAGATGAGCTTGTTTTACAAATCGACTTGCCATAAAATTACCAATTACACCTTCATCAACATTTTTGGCTCCTTTAATCATTTTTAAAGTTTCTTGTCCAGCTTCTTTGATATAGTGTTCAATTCCTGGTCTTGGCTTTTTAGGGTGGAATTCTTTTCTTCCTGTTCCTAACGATATAGTATTATATCCGGCCGCCATATATATTTTTTTTCTCATAGTAGTAGTTTTTTGTTGTGTGACTATTAGTTGAAATAATTGTTAATTGGACCATAGGCATGAAAAAATCCCATGAGCATAACTGTGTTAACGTGATCCTCTTTATCTGTTACTTCATCAGCAACTAATTTTAATCCTATATTTTTGGAATTGATCACATAATCCTTTGTTAATTTAGATCCCAATGTATCCAAGCTTTTTAATTCGTTGAAATAAGTACTTAATATTTCTTCTTTTCCTTTATTCCCTACAACTGATTTCCAAGGTTTATAAGATGATGGTAAAGCACCAAGCGTTTCATCAATTTTTTTATTGAATGTATCTATCTTAACATAATTTTTTTTATTTGGATCGTAAATACCAACTGGTCTTCCTTTCTCATAAAGTAATATGCCTGCTTTTTGTGATCCATCGGAATTTTGCCCGCCTTTAACATCTAGTGAAATTAGTTTATCAATAAGTTCGCTATGTAGATCATCTTCGTTTAATCTTGGTTTCATTACTATCATAATCTTTTGGCAAACATCTAGACCAACGTAATCCATTAATTGGAAAATTCCCATTGGACGAACCATAAAATCTTGACTAATTTTATTAACGGCATATATTGATTCAGTAAATGTCATTTTCTCAGATAAACTTTCTGCTTGTTTAATGCCAAATAAAATATCACGCATAAAATGACCGTTACCTATAAATCCCGCTTTGTCGTTTGATGGAACTAATGTTTTTCTTAATTTTTTCGCGTACATTTCGGCAAATTCAATAAGATCCTTATTTGTATTTTTAGTGGCAATAATTTCTACAAGCTTTTGTACTGCAGGTGGATTGTAAAAATGAAATCCAAGTATTTTCCCGTTTATATTTGCTTCAGAATCTAGCTCATTAATTGGAACTGATGATGTATTTGTAAAAAACCACGGATCGTTGTTATTGTTTGCAAGAATTTGTTTTATCAACTTAACTTTCAGTTCGGGATTTTCAATTATTGCTTCAAAAATTAATCCTGAATTATAAGTAGATTCAATACTTGTACTGGTATGTACAATTTTTAAAACATCATCAATATACTGATCGATGATTTCACCGTTTTCGATTAAGTTCTTATCGTCTTTATACATAGTCCGCAATTGAACCATCTTTTTTTCAGCTATTTTCCTAACCTGTGTTTTCAAATACCCATAAAGTCCGGTAAGGGCTGCGGGTGAAACATCAATTGCATTTAAAGCAAAGTTTTTAGTTTTATTCTCAGGTTTTAATTGTAGGTCAGCCATTTCGATTGCTGTAAGTAACAGAATTCCTGATCCCATCTTGCCGGCAGCACCAAGTACCGACACATTTTGTAGTTTGTCTTCGTAATTCATAGAATATATATTTAAATTATTATTTCCAATTTGGTTTTCTTTTTTCAAGAAATGCTTTCATTCCTTCAGGTCCATCACTTTCAAAAAGTGCGGAAAATTCTTCGCTCTCTGCATCATAAGCTTTATTATGATCCATTTGATATCCATTACGAACAATCTTTTTTAAAGCAATGATAGCGTTTGGTCCTTGTTGAGATATTTTTTTAGCAATTTTCAAAGTCTCATTCATTAGTTCATTTGCATCAACTACTTTTTGAACAATACCCATTCTTAATGCTTCTCCAGCATCAATCATTTGTCCTGTTAGTTGAAGAAATAAAGTATTTCCTAAACCTGCTAATCGTGATAATCTTTGTGTGCCACCATAACCTGGAACTAATCCTAAGCTAACTTCAGGTAATCCTAATTTTCCAAAATTGCTAGAAATCCTAAAATCACAAGCTAAAGCAAGTTCGCAGCCTCCTCCAAGAGCATATCCATTAACAGCAGCTATTACAGGTATTTTTAGGTTTTCGAGACGAGAAAAAGTATCCTGGCCTGTTTTGGAAAATAGAAAAGCTTCTTTCTTAGTCATATCCTGCATTTCAGCAATATCGGCACCGGCAATAAATGCTTTCCCATCTCCGGTAATTATAAGAACTTTAACTGCACTATTTTCTGATAAAGAATCAAGATATGTATTTAATTCTTTGAATAAAAGGCTGTTTAGCGCATTCATAGCTTCAGGCCTTGAAATAGTTATAACAGCAATATTATCTTCAAATTTTGTTTTGAAAGTTGTATAGCTCATAAATTATTTAATTTAATATGTATTGTTATGATTAAATGAAAGTTACAGGAAGTATTTATCCCGTTAGTTACTTTCATGGTCTAATATAAATATATGTGTTTAATAAAGCAGACAAGATAAAAAATGTTTTTGATAATTTTGAAATTATAACAACAAATTCCTTATTTTCTGGATGAATTAAATATTCGGAAAGTTAATATTTGAAACTAGAAATATAAATTAGTAAACCTGCGGGTAGTAGCCGTAGAAACTATAAAACGACAAACTTCTTAGATTGGATTTATAAATATTACAAGATAAAAACACCAACATGATGTTGAGAAACATGTTTTCAGAATTTATTTTGTTAGCATAATATTTTTTAATATATAAAGTATAAGAAATCTATCTAAAATAATCACTCCTAATTTTGTTTTGTTCATTCTTTTAAATGTGTTATTCAATTCTTATGATTTGCAACGAAAGTACAATGATCTATACTTTTGACACAAGATTAATTTAGAATTAAACACAAATGAGAAAAGTAATATTAATATTAGTTTTAATAACAATTGTTGGTCAGTTGAATGCACAGGACAATATCCTTGAAGATTATATTCAGGAGGGATTAGAAAGTAATCTTGTAATAAAACAAAATCTGTTAGCATTAGAAAATGCACGGCAAGCTTTAAAAATTGCAAAAGGAATGTTTTTGCCAACAGTTTCAACACAATCAAGATATACACTTGCGCAAGGTGGACGAACCATTGATTTCCCAATTGGGGATTTATTAAATCCGGTTTATAGCACTTTGAATGATATGTTAGAAGCACAGGGTGGAAGCGCACAGTTTCCAATGGTAGAAAACCAACAAATCAATTTCTTAAGAAACCAAGAATATGAGGCAAAGGTATCTGTTACACAAGCAATATATTATCCATCTATAGCTATAAATAAAAAAATTGAAGAACAAAGGTTGTTTATGTCTGAAACTGAATTGGAACAGTACAGACGCGAATTAAGATATCAAATTAAAGAAGCATACTATAATTATATGAAAGCGTGGCAATTTTATGATCTAATTCTTAAAACAAAAGAAGTTGTTAATGAAAATCATCGTGTAAGTGAAAAACTGAAAGAGAATGATATGATAACGCTCGATGCAGTACTTCGTACAAAATCTGAAATTAGCAAAGTTGAATTATATGAAACTGAAGCAATAAAAAATAAGGAAATGGCTAAAAGCTACTTTAATTTTTTGTTGAATAAAGATTTAGATGAAGAAGTAATTTTATGCTCTCAAGCGGAAATGTTTGTAAATCCAGAAATTAATGGATTAACAGAAAATGCTTTAAATCAAAGACAAGAACTTCAGTTACTTGATAATCAAATTAAAATAATGGATTATGTTGCTGATTTAAGTAAAGCAGAAATGCTGCCTAAAGTCGTTATGGCTATAGATTATGGCATACAAGGTGAAAAATTTGCTATTAATAGTGAATCAGATTTTGTGATGGGGTCTTTTGTTTTAAGCTGGGATCTTTTTAATGGAAATATAAATAGAAATAAAAGGAAACAAGCATTTATTGAAAAACAGCGAGTTGAATATATGAAAGAAGAGGTTGGGAATAAGATTAAACTTGAAGTAAAACAAAATATATATGAGGTTGATCAGCAAATTAAAAATTTGAAACTAGCTGAAACTCGAAGTTTTGAAGCTGCTGAAGTTTTCAGAATTATAGAAAAGCGTTACAGACAAGGCGAATCAGCTCTAATTGAATTACTTGATGCTCAAAATAATATGACTGAAGCTGAAGCTCAAGTGATTTTTACCAAATACGATTATTTGGTAAGCATTGCTCGTTTAGAGAAAAGCTCACTTACATCATTAGAAATGTAATGTTGTATTCAATACTAAATATTTAACACTCACTCTTGTTCATCACACATATTATTAATTGAATGATAAAATTTACAAAATGATTAATTAAGAAATCAAACTTTATTACAATGAAAAAGATAAAAAGCGCATTAAATTATAAAACAATAGGCTTTCTTTTATTATTTGCAGTAATAGGAGCGGTAGGATGTAGTAATTCAGAAGCTAATACTCAAAATGAAGAAGAAAAAGGTATTCCTGTTAATGTAGTTAAACTTGAGAAAGAGCAAGTTTCGCTTCCAATTCAGGTGTCTGGAGATATTAGTACCACTAAAGAAAGTCGTTTAAGTTTTAAGACTGGTGGAATTATTGAATCTATTAATGTAGATCAAGGAGATAAGGTAAGAAAAGGCGAAGTATTAGCAAAACTTGATTTAAAGGAGATTCAGGAACAAGTAAATCAAGCCTTGATAGGTTTAGAAAAAGCTCAACGCGACTACAACAGAGTATATTCACTTTATACTGATACCGTTGCAACTTTGGAACAATTGCAAAATGCTAAATCAGCCTTAGGTATTGCCTCTGCTAATTTGAATATTGCAAAGTATAATCTGAAATTCTCATCTATCGTTGCACCCTCGGAAGGAATAATTTTGAAGAAGTTTTTTGAAGAAGATGAGATAGTTGGTACAGGTCATCCAATATTCTATTTTGCATCGGCAGAAGAAGCATGGCGTTTAGTAGTAGGGATTTCTGATAAAGATATTGTAAAACTTAAATTAGGCGATAATGCTAAAATTACTACAGATGCATATCCAAATAAAGAACTAGAGTGTAAGGTTTCTAATATCGCCAATTCTCCCGGTCAGTTTACCGGATTATATGAAGTAGAATTATCACTTGAGGATAAAGACATAGAATTAAAGCATGGCTTTTTTGCAAAAGGAGAAATATATCCTTCTCAATTCAACGAATGTTATGCTTTACCAATAAATGCTATTCAAGAGGGAATTGGTAAAATGGTTGTTTTTTACTCGGTAAATGCAGAAGGTACTATAGCCATAAAACAGGAAACACAAATTGTTTCTATGAACCACGAAAAGGTTTTTATTAGCAAAAATAATTTACACGATGATATGATGATAATAGTTGAGAACCAAAAGGAAATAAAGCATCTGGATAAGGTTAGAATAATTGATTCAGAATGGTTAGCAGTAACCAAAAAATAAGGATTCTTTTCAGAATGAGGTTTACTCATTTATTTTTCAGGGCTTGTATTTTAGTTTAGTCAAGCCCTGATTTTTTAAAAAAAAGCAGTCATGCTGAGCTTGTCGAAGTATGTCGGTAATTAACAAATATCATCCTTCGAAAGGCTCAGGATGACAAAAAGCAAAACATAAAATGAAAATTCCAAAATTAGCGATACAAAATTATCAGTTCACCATAGTAATTTTCTTAATGGTGACATTATTCGGTGTTATATCATATTTCACTATGCCAAAATCGGAAGATCCTTATATGGATTATAATGTTACCACAGTTCTTGTAATAAATCCGGGAGCTTCTCCTAAAGATATGGAAACATTAGTGGCTGATCCTTTAGAAGAATCGTTTAACGAAATTGAAGGAATTGATAAAATTACTTCAAAAATATCTGATGGAATATTCTTTTCGTTTGTTGAATTTGAATATGGCGAAGATTATGATAAAAAACATCAGGAAGTTCTTCAGAAAATAAATGAAAAACGTAGCGAGTTACCGGGAACCATAATAAGATTGGAAGCTTTACAACCATCTGTTTTGGATGTTTGTATTTATCAACTCGCTTTTGTGTCGGAAGGAGCTTCTCCAGCTGAAGTAAAAAGAGAAGCAGAAAAATTAAAACAAAAAATAGAAAAGGTATATGGTATAAGAGCCGTCAATTTAAATGCAGAACAAGACTTAGAACTGCAGATAACTTTGGATATGCAGCGATTATCAGCATATAATTTATCAATAGGAAGAATTATTACAATTCTACAAAGTGAAAACATGAGTATTCCTGGAGGAAGCATCGATTTAGGAAATAAAAAATTTAATGTTTTAACGAGTGGATTATATAAAAATATTGATGACATAAGCAATACTGTAATAAGTGCCGGATCGGAAGGAATTCTTCGTTTAAAAGATGTTGCTACTGTAGATTTTGATTATGAAAAACCTGAAGTATTAGCCCGTCTGAATGGTAAAGAGGCGCTGTGGTTATCTGTTGAACAAAAAAGTGGAATAAACATTTATAACTTGTCTGATAATATTGATCAGGAAATAGAAGAATTTAAAGAAACCTTGACCGATAACATTAAAATTGAAACTGTATTAAAACAAGCGGATGGAGTTAAAGAGCGTGTGAATGGATTCTTTATGAATTTCATACAAGGAATATTGTTGGTTGGTATAATTGTTTTTATAGCGCTTGGCGGTCGACCTTCACTTATAATAATGATTGCCATTCCAGTTTCTGTTTTTGTTGGAATCGGATTAATTGATGTGTCGGGATACGGTATACAGCAAATGTCAATAGCTGGTTTAATTATAGCTCTTGGAATGCTAGTTGATTCAAGTATCGCAATGGTCGAAAACATTTATCGATATATAAACTTAGGCTTAAAACCTATTGATGCAGCAATTAAAGGAGCATCAGAAATTGGAGGTGCATTAGTTAGTTCAACTATTACAACTATTTTAGCTTTTGCTCCTATGTTAATGATGGGTAATGATGTTGGTGATTTTATCCGAAGTATGATTCTTATTGTAATATATGCATTAACTATTTCGCTATTCGTTGCACTTACATTAACACCCTTTATAAGTAGTAAAGTTTTAAAGAAAAGAAAAGAACAAAGAAAAAATTCTTTATTAAAAAAATTTATTGATAACTACTATATAAAATGGTTACAATCAGCATTAAACAAACCAAAACTAATCTTGGTTATAGGATTACTAATTTTCCTTGGATCGATTTCGTTATTGCCATTAATAGGAGTTAGTTTCTTCCCAAAAGCTGAAAAAAGCCAATTAATGATTACTGTAAAAGGTTTAGAAGGATCAAATTTAAATAATACTGAAAAAGCTGTAAAATATGCTGAGTCTATCATTAATACTAATCCTAAAGTACAGAAAGTTGCTTCAACAATCGGTGAAGGAAATCCACAAGTATATTACAACATGCTTAAACCAAATCCAGCTTCTAAGATAGGTCAGGTTTTTGTTGTACTTGAATCATCAGTATTAAAAAATATGGATGATATAATAGCTGATTTAAGGACTGAGTTTAATAATTATCCTGGAGCTAAAATTGAAGTAAAAGAATTTGTTCAAGGACCTCCCGTCGACGCTCCTGTTCAAATTAGATTATTCTCCGATAATTTAGACGATTTAAAATCTGTTGCATCCTATGTTGAAGAGATTTTCATGCAGGTTCCTGGAATTATTAATATTAATAATCCTTATTCAGTTGATAAAACTGATTTAAAAATAAATATCGATCGGGAAAAAGCCGGTAAATTGGGTGTGAGTATTGCTGATATTGACGTAGCAGTTCGTACAGTAGTTAATGGATTAGATGTTGGAAACTTTCAGGATAAATTTGGTGAAAAGTATGATATTGTTGTTAAAGCGCCAGAACAAGATATTGAAGATTTAAATTGGATTAATAAAACTTATGTTTCAAATTTTGCTGGTGCGCAAATAAAACTTTCTCAAATTGTTGATCTTGAATTTGATAAAAATATAAAACGTATTGATCATTACGATTTAGAACGCTATGTTTCTATTATGGCTGATGTTGATGAAAATATACAGTCAATAGATAAAGCAACAAAACAAGTTATTGCCCAATTAGAAAATTATGATTTTCCCAAAGGAACTACTTATATGGTTGGAGGCGAACAGGAGAGTAGGAGCGATAGTTTTGGTGGATTGGGTCAATCTTTACTTATTGCATTACTTGGAATATTTGCAGTCCTTGTATTACAATTTAAATCCTTTAAGCAACCATTAATCATTTTTACAGCTATTCCGCTCTCAATTACTGGTGCATTTTTAACTTTATTGGTATTAGGCTATTCCTTCTCATTCATGGCATTTGTAGGATTAACCAGTTTAATGGGAATTGTAATTAATAGTAGTATTATTTTGGTCGATTATGCAAATCGGTTAAAACGCGAAGGTTTAAATACATTACAAGCTGTTATTGAAGCTTCCAGAACAAGATTTAATCCAATATTTCTCACAACAATAACAACCGTAGCGGGATTATTACCTTTAACTGTTTTGGGAGGTAAAATGTGGGCTCCAATGGGATGGGCAATAATCGGAGGATTAATATTCTCAACTTTATTGACATTAATATTAGTTCCGGTGTTGTATTTATTATTTTCAAATGGCGATAAGAAATTAGCTGTTAGCTAATGTGAATTATTAGTTCATTAATATTTTTTGTTAATTTGATAACGAATAATTATTTTAAATATGAAGTTAACTTGGCGTACATTTAAGTGGCTTGCAATTGCAGGTTCTTTTCCTCCAATATATTTTCACTTGCGTACTTTGTTTTATGAAGATATTGTTGCAACATCAGTATTTGATTTTGTTTTATGGTTTTTAATTTCAATTTCAGTCACTATTGTTTTGGCAGTAATTGTTTTTAAAGAAATAGAATGGTTACAAAAAATATTACCATGGAAAAAATATGTTGCTAGAAGAGTAATTGCTGAGTTTGTTTGTACAGTATCAACGGTTTTGTTAGGAATGTTTATTCTTTCCCAATTTACTTTTGATATGCATTGTAAAATGTTCCCTGGGAAATTGAATTATTCAACGCATTTGTTCGAAGAATTAACTACTGGTATTGTATTGTGGGCAATTTTACTTAGTGTAACCGAAGGTGTATATTTTTTTTATCAGTGGCGAGATGGATTAGTATTATCAGAGACCCTACAAAAGGAGAAAGTGGAATCGCAATTAGAAGCACTTCGTAATCAGGCCAATCCTCATTTTTTATTCAATAGCTTAAATGTATTATCATCATTGGTACACACCGATCCCGATAAAGCCGAAGAATTTATTGATAAGTTTGCTTCTGTATATCGCTATGTTCTTAATATCCAAGATAAAAATGTTGTAACTTTAAAGGAAGAACTTGACTTTTTAAATTCGTATTTGTATTTACAAAAAATCAGATTCAGGGAAGGATTTGAAATAAATATTGATATAAATAAAGAAAATTACGAACATTTTGTACTTCCTTTTTCCTTACAATTTATGGTCGAGAATGCATTAAAGCATAATATTGTAAGTAAAGATTCTCCTTTGAAAATTAATATTTCTCTTAAAGAAGATAAAATATGTGTAGTAAATAATATACAATTAAGAGATAACGAAGATGAATCAACAGGTATGGGTTTGAAAAACTTGCAACAGAGATATTTCTTATTGGCTAATATTATGCCTAAATATGAAATGAAAAACGGAGAATTTGTGGTATGTATTCCATTGCTAAAACCTGAGAAAAAAGAAGAAAAAGAAAATATTGATAAAGATGAATGTTGTAATCATAGAAGACGAAGGTTTTGCGGCTGAAAAACTCGAAAGACAGCTTGTCACAATGGATTCAAGCATAGCAGTTGTTGCTAAAATTGAATCGGTTGAAAATGCTGTAAGTTGGTTAAAGGAAAATAGTGCCGATCTTATTTTTCTCGATATCCATTTATCCGATGGTTTGTGTTTCCGTATTTTCGATGAAGTAGAAATTAAAACGCCTATAATATTTACAACCGCATATGATCAATATGCTATACAAGCTTTTAAAGTAAATAGCGTAGATTACTTGCTAAAGCCTATTAATAAATTTGATTTAGCTGCAAGTTACGAAAAGTATAGAGAATTGCATCAGAAAGAAAATCCCATTGATTATTCTGCTTTAAAGGACATGATTGGTGATATGCGTGAGAAAAAATATCAAAAACGTTTTTTGGTTGTTGAAGGGGACACGATAAAAACGGTTTTAATTGAAAATATTGCGTATTTTTTTGCAGAAGGCAAGTACGCGTTTCTAGTTGAAAAAAGTGGAGGGAGATTTTTAATTGATACTACTTTAGAGCATTTAACTTCTGTTTTAGATCCTGAAGATTTTTTTAGAATTAACCGACAGGTTATAGCTCAATTAGATAGTATTAAGAAAATGAATACATGGTTTAGTCGCAGAATTAAACTTGAATTAATACCTACATTCGAAAAAGAAACTATTGTAAGTACCGAAAGGGTTAAAGATTTTAAAGAATGGTTAAATCAGTGAAATTTTGATTTTGGGAAACAAAATTAATAAGTCGAACTGATCCTGAGCTTGTCGAAGGATCTCATAAGGTTTATATTCCCCACTTCTTGGAGTGGTGAGCTTTACCAATAAAAAAGTGTAGCATTTCCTGTTACGATTTTGTTCAATATTGAACTATTGCAATATGAGAATTTGCTTCAATAAAGTTTTTTTCATAATTTGATCAGAAATTAAACTAAAATTAAACTACTCATGAAAAAAACTAAACGCATTATTATTGCAACCATATTTGGTTTTTTATTCGGTTTTGTCTGCTTAGCATTCGCTTCAAGCGGTGAGGCAGAATTACCTTATGCAGTAAAGCAACAAATTCTTTTTAGTCGTGCATTGATAGGATTTGCAATAGGAATAAGTTGTCTAAAATTTCATTGGTCATTGCACGGATTACTTTTAGGAATGTTATTTTCATTACCTCTTGCTTTTAGTGGTTTAATGGCTCCTGAAAATCCGGAATTTAGTTCAGTAATGATGTTTGTAAGCACTATTATTTTGGGTATGATTTATGGATTTTTAATTGAATTAATAACATCCTTGCTTTTAAAAGCAAAAGTGGAATAATATTTATTAAAAAGTAAAAAGAGGATGTCCAAAAAGCAAAAATATTTGGAATAGTTCATTTTTTTGACTTTGTGTAACTCTGAGTCTTCCCTGCCATGCCAGCAGGCTGGTTTGTGAATTCTTTGTGTAACAGCGTTTTAAAACTATATCACAGAGTTACTCAAAGTATTCATAAAGTTACACAAGGACTTTTTGGACACCTTCATTTTTTTATCTTCATTAACTCAATTGGAACACCGTTATGTTTTATCATGGCTACTTTAATTCCTTCCATAGGGCTATTAGGTTCTCCAATCAATTCAAAACCCTTAATTGCTTTTTCTAAATCGGGTACTTCAAAAGCGATATGAGGCATGGTTTTTATTATTTCATCCAATGGGCAATCATTTTCAAATCGCATTAATTCAATTCCAAACGGACTTGTGTCAAAACCTTTAACATAAAATTTAAGATGTGGTATATATCTTTCTCCAGGGATAGGATCTTTAACGGGTACACCCATGTGATGGTATTTCCAGCCCCATTCTTCTGTAGCTAAAGGTAAATTATGTTCTTTTCTATTGTAATCCATATTTAAATCTATAATTTATAAAATTAATAAGTTTCACGAGATTATGTTAAAAAAATATCTTAATTATTGACAATGGGTACTTCAATTCATAACTTGTATTAATTACAATTATGATATGAAAAAGATCAATAAAAATTTATTAATTATTTTAATATTATTTCAATCAATTATATTTTCAAATACAAATATTTTTGCGCAAAAAGCTATTGTAGTGCATAATGATGTGGGTGCTTTTATTGATTCTGTAGAAGTTTTTAAGTACTTATTATTTATTGATTATTCATTTGACGAAATTAAAGGGGCACAAGTATTTAAAAATCCCGATGATTCTTACAAATTATTAATTTATTTAGGACATGGTAATGTAATTGAAAAGCAAATTGATAAAGAAAATGTTAATCAGATTTCAGAGAGGATAAAGCTTATTGAAAATCATTTTATTAAAGATGATACTACAGAATATTCAATACAATTATTTAATGGTTCATTATTTAATGGAAAAATTAGTTCATTTAGTAATAATAAAATAGAATTTTATTCTTCAAGCGTGGGATCAATAGGTATCGCTACAAAAGATGTTATACGAGTAAATAAATATGATTCCGTAAAAGCAAAAAGTTTTGTTCTTGGAGAAAATCCCCATTCATCAAGATATTTTTATGCTCCATCTGCAATACCTTTAGATAAAGGTGAGGGATATTTTCAAGACATATATCTTCTATTTATTTCAGGGAACTATGCTATTTCTGACCATACAACATTAGGCGCAGGATTTTCAATTATTCCTGGTATTGATGTAGGTGAGCAAGCTTTTTTTGTAAATGCAAAGGTAGCGTATCAAATAACAGAAAAGTTTTATTTAGGTGGTGGAGGATTGTATTTTGGTATTGGAGATTTGGGTGGTAGTATAGGGATAGGTTATGCTGTTGGAACTTATGGAAGTAAAGACCATAACGTTACCTTTGGAGCTGGTTATGGATATTCAGGTAATGCTTTAATGGAAACCCCAGTTTTTACATTATGTGGAATGACTCGTATCTCAAAGCGTATATCATTAATGACTGAAAACTGGTTAGGTACTGTTTCTTATGAAGAAGGAATTCCTCCCGACTATGTTGATACAAGAACTATTCGCGAATTCCAAACCTTGATTTCTTATGGATTACGATTCTTTGGTGATAAGCTAAGTGTCGATCTGGCTTTTATGAATGTTCCAACAACAGGAGAGTTCTTATTCCCTGGTATTCCTTACATAGATTTTGTGGTGCGATTTTAATAATTGATTTTATATTTAAATTGACATTAGTTACTTTTTGTAATAACTTTATATATTCCATATTTATAACAAGTTTAAATTAAAAATAGGAGGTATCATGCCAGAAACAGTTTACAAAATTATCGAATTAGTCGGAACAAGTACAGAATCTTGGGAAAAAGCTGCCTCAAATGCGGTTGCCAAAGCGGCAGAAAGTCTAAGAGATCTTCGTATTGCGGAAATATCTGATTTAGATATGCAAATAAAAGATGGCAAGGTTGAAGCTTACAGGGCAAAAGTTAAAGTTTCTTTTAAATTTGATACTTAAAACTAATGAACTTTTTTAAATTATTAATCAGGCTTTAGTGCCTGATTTTTTTATTAATTAGCAATTAATCTTTTTATTACAATTATTCAGAAAGGATTGAAGATTCTAATAAGAATGTAATTAAATTTGAAAAGAAAGATATTTAATAAAAGTATTTTTCCATTGAAAGAATAAATCCATTTGAAGTGGGTTGTACTGCAATCTAACAAATGTAAATACAAGATACCTAACTACCAAATATATGACTAATGTCATGTCTTTGGTATTTAGACAATTAAGCCGTGTAAAAACTTGATTAACAGCTATATTGTTTTTATCTTGTACCGTTGGTTTAAGAAATGTTAGGAAATTATTTTATATGTTAAATAACAATACTTTATAGCATATATTTTAGTTTGAAATAATTAGTCTGTTACTTCTATTATAAATACTTTTGCCAAAAATAACTCATACTTATGAAACCTTCACATATAGAACACATTGGAATTGCAGTAAAAAATCTTGATGAATCAATTAAATATTACCAGGACGTTTTGGGTCTGGAGTGTTATAATATTGAAGAAGTTAAAGATCAAAAAGTAAAAACAGCTTTTTTTAAAGTTGGTGAAACTAAAATTGAACTATTGGAATCAACAGATCCGGAAGGACCAATTGGTAAATTCATTGAGAAAAAAGGCGAAGGAATACATCACATAGCTTTTGCGGTTGATAAAATTGAGGAAAAGTTAAAGCATGCCGAAGATAAAGGTGTAAGATTAGTTGATTCTGTTCCTCGAAAAGGTGCTGAAGGATTAGATATTGCATTTTTACATCCAAAATCTACATTTGGTGTACTTACTGAATTATGTGAAGATAAAAACAAATAATACAAAGCAAAATAATTTCTTATTTATAAAATGAGCAAACAAGATAAAATTAAGCATTTAATTGATTTAAGAACCGAAGCTAAACTTGGTGGAGGTGCAAAAAAAATTGAATCGCAGCACAAAAAGGGCAAAATGACTGCTCGTGAACGTATCGAAATTCTTTTAGACGAGGGTAGTTTTGAAGAGTATGACATGTTTGTAACACATCGGTGTACCAATTTTGGTATGGACAAGAAAAAGGTTCTTGGCGATGGTGTTGTAACTGGGGCTGGTACTATTGATGGAAGGGTTGTTTTTGTTTACGCCCAAGATTTTACAGTATTTGGTGGTTCACTTTCAGAACCATACGCAAAGAAAATTTGCAAGGTTATGGATATGGCAATGAAAGTAGGCGCGCCTATTATTGGTATTAATGATAGCGGTGGTGCACGTATTCAAGAAGGTGTTACAAGTTTGGCCGGTTATGCGGATATTTTCCAGCGTAACATTATGGCATCTGGTGTTGTTCCTCAAATATCAGCTATTTTTGGTCCTTGTGCTGGTGGTGCAGTTTATTCTCCCGCTTTAACAGATTTTGTAATGATGACTGAAAATACCAGTTATATGTTTGTTACAGGTCCTAAAGTTGTAAAAACAGTAACAGGTGAAGATATTACAACGGAAGATCTGGGTGGTGCAAATGTTCATGCTTCAAAATCTGGTGTTTCACATTTTCTTTTAGAAGATGAAGAAGAGGGTTTAATGTTAATAAGAAAACTCCTAAGTTACCTCCCTCAAAATAATTTGGAAGAACCACCCGTAATCGAATGCAATGATCCTATTGATCGTCTTGACGATACTTTAAATGAAATTATTCCGGAAAATCCAAATCAACCATATGATATAAAGGATATTATTTATTCCTTGGTTGATCATAATGAATTTCTTGAAGTACATAGAAATTATGCTAAAAATATTGTAGTTGGATTTGCCAAATTTGACGGTATGTCTGTTGGAATTGTGGCTAATCAGCCAAGTTTTTTAGCCGGTGTTTTAGATATAAATGCTTCAAGAAAAGCTGCTCGCTTTGTTCGTTTTTGCGATGCATTTAATGTTCCTATCTTAACACTAGTTGATGTACCCGGATTTCTTCCGGGAAGTAGTCAGGAGTATGGTGGTATTATTACGCACGGTGCGAAATTGATGTTTGCCTACGGAGAAGCAACTGTCCCAAAAGTTACTATTTCTTTAAGAAAATCATATGGTGGTGCACACGATGTAATGAGCTCGAAACAATTAAGAGGTGATTTAAATTATGCTTGGCCATCTGCTGAAATAGCTGTTATGGGTGCACAAGGTGCTGTTGAAGTTCTTTATGGAAGAGAATTAAAAGAAATTGAGGATCCTCAAAAACGGGCTGAATTTGTTGCTGAAAAAGAATCGGATTATAAAGAAAAATTTGCTAATCCGTATCAGGCGGCAAGTTTGGGATATATCGATGATGTGATTGAACCTAGGAATTCAAGATTTAGAATTATTCGGGCATTTGAAATGCTTCAAACGAAAAAAGATTCAAATCCTCCTAAGAAACACTCAAATATTCCATTATAAAAATGATTAATATGATATCAATTATAGGTGATATAGGAATAAATTTCTCGGCTGCTTCAGGATCTGGAGTTACTGTTGCATTAGTTGGATGGTTAATTGTTTTTACTGCATTATTGCTATTGGTAGTTGTTTTTACTCAGGTACCAAAATTAATTTATTACAATTCACGAAAACAACTTAAACAAAAAACAAAACAAGCAACTGTAACTAATGATGATTTTCATATAGCAGGTGATGTTAGTGCAGCAATCTCTACTGCTCTGTATTTATTTTTTGATGAGATGCACGATGAAGAAAGTAATGTAATAACTATTAAACATGTGAGAAAAGATTATTCTCCATGGAGTTCAAAAATATATGGATTAAGGGTTTGGCCAAGAAAATAACAAATATAAAATGAAGAAATTTAAATTTACTATAAGAGGTAACGAGTACGAAGTTGAAATTAAGGATGTCGAAGGAGATATTGCAACAATTGATGTAAACGGTACCAACTACGAAGTAGAAATTCAGCAGGAGAAGGTAAAATCCACTAAAACACCAACTCTTGTTCGTCCTAGTGTCCCGGTTGACAGAAAAGACAGTAAAATTAAAAAGTCAGTAAGTAGCAGAGCGTATAAATTAAATGCTCCTCTTCCAGGAAGTATATTTAAGATTCTTAAACAGGAAGGCGACGAAGTTAAAAAAGGTGAAACTATTTTGATTATGGAAGCCATGAAAATGGAAAACAATATTCAGTCTGAAAAATCAGGAACAATTGTTAGCATGAAAGTTAAAGAAGGTGATACGGTACTTCAGAATGACGTTTTAGCAGAAATAGAATAGACATTATGAAGAAAATAAATATAATGAAAAGGCTCAGTCTGATTATTTTTATAATTGTTCTTTTTGGGAATTCTTCTTTTGCTAATTCCAATGATGATTATAGTAATTTAACTAAAGGTAAATGGCTAAATAAATCTGATGGTTATAAGCTTAATGCAAAATCGGATAAAACAGTTGAACGATTTAAAACAATTACTTTTAATGTTGATCAAACTTTTGTATTAGACTCTGTTAAGTTTAAATATACCGGCGAATGGAATATTATTTGCAATAATATATATCTTGAGTTTAATAATTTAGATCTTAAAACTAAGATAGCCGTATTAGAGAACGATGAATTAATTATTGGAAAAGATTCATATAAATCCTATTCGGGAGCATTTGCTGGCTTAGTTAATTTTTATGAGTTTACGGGAGTCCCAAACGCTACTCCGGGTCATTTAATAATGGTTTTTATTGGAATATTTTTCATATTTCTTGCCATTAAATATAACTATGAACCATTATTATTAATTCCAATCGGTTTTGGTATTATCATTGGGAATATCCCATTTTTTCAAGCAGAGGGATTTAACCTACAGTTAGGTATTTACGAAGAGGGAAGTGTGATGAGTTATTTATATTTTGGTGTACGTCAAGGTATTTATCCTCCTTTAATTTTTCTTGGAATTGGAGCAATGACAGATTTCTCATCTTTAATTTCAAACCCTAAATTAATGATTCTTGGAGCAGCTGCTCAGATAGGTATATTCTTAACATTTTTAGGAGCTTTAGTATTAGGATTTGGCCCTGCCGAAGCTGGCGCTATTGGTATCATTGGTGGCGCCGATGGTCCAACAGCGATATTCTTATCATCAAAACTTGCACCACATTTAATTGGACCAATTGCAATTGCTGCCTATTCATATATGGCTTTAGTTCCAATTATTCAGCCTCCTTTTATGAAATTACTCACAACTAAAAAGGAGCGATTAATAAGAATGAAACCACCACGCTCGGTTTCAAAACTTGAAAAAATAATGTTTCCAATTGTTGGTTTATTACTTACTGCATATATTTCTCCAAGTGCATTACCACTATTGGGTATGTTATTCTTTGGCAACCTGTTGAAAGAATCAACTGTAACAAAACGATTAGCCGACACTGCAAGAACATCACTTATCGATATTGTAACTATTTTGTTAGGAATTACTGTTGGTGCATCAACACAAGCAGATGTATTTTTAACATCACAGTCAATGTGGATATTTGGATTAGGAGCTTTATCTTTTATTATTGCTACATGTGGTGGTTTACTATTTGCAAAATTGATGAATGTATTTTTAATAGGCGATAATAAAATTAATCCTTTAATTGGCGCTGCGGGGGTATCTGCGGTTCCCGATAGTGCTCGTGTGGTTCAGCACGAAGGATTAAAAGCTGATCCAACAAACCATTTGTTAATGCACGCCATGGCACCTAATGTTTCCGGAGTTATTGGTTCTGCAGTAGCTGCGGGTATTTTATTAAGTTTTTTAATGTAAAAAAATATTCTTTTGAATTGGGGTCAGTTTTACCGGCTCTATTGTTATAAAATATAAGGATAAAGCCTTTTATAATTAGTGTTTAAATAACCCTGGCCTTAAGGCCGGGGTTATAAATAAATTGAAGGTAAAGGACTTTAGTCCTAATTTTGATTTAAATAAATGTCATGCAAAATAAATTGTTGTCTAAATTATAAACTAAGCTTTAAAAACAACAAACGATTATTATATTTGTATTCATATTTAATCACGATAAAAATTAAATACTAATGAGTAATAAAATTGCTACGGCTGGGAATACCGGGAAAAAAATCCGATCTGATTGTTTTGTCACTCTTGAATTAAAAGATAAGGGTGGAATTCAAATAGAGCAGAAAAGCAAAGTTGAAGTTCTTTATGGAAAGGCAAATATTGAACTATGCAATGAAGTATTGAAGTTTTATGGAATTGAAAATGCACTACTTACTTTAGAAGATAAAGGTGCAATTCCATTAATAATTGCTGCTCGTATTGAGGCTGCTGTAAAACAATTAATTGATACTGATAAAGAATATTTTTTAGAGTTTATTGAGGAAAATAAATATTTCTCTGAAAAAGAACAATTTCGATTTTCAAGACTTTATCTTCCTGGAAATTCTCCAAGCATGATGCTAAATGCTGGTATTCACGAACCTAATGGTATTATTCTTGATCTTGAAGATTCTGTAGCATTCGATAGAAAAAAAGAAGCTCAATTGGTCGTTCGTAACACATTACGTGGAATTAATTTTTATGGAGCCGAACGTATGGTTCGCATAAATCAGTTTCCAAAGGGTTTAGAAGATCTAAAATATCTTGTACCTCATAATGTACATATGTTGCTTGTTCCAAAGTGTGAAGGAGCTGATCAAATTAAAGAATTAGAAGAAAAAATTGAAGAAATAAAGAAACTACATAATATCAAACGCCCAGTATTATTAATGCCAATTATCGAAAGTGCTTTGGGTGTTGAAAAAGCATTTGAAATTGCAAGTGTATCAGAAAATGTTGTTGCTTTGGCTATTGGACTAGAAGATTATACTGCTGATTTAGGAACTAAAAGAACAAACGAAGCTGTTGAATCATTTTATGCACGAACAAGAATTGTAAATGCTTGTAAAGCTGCACGTATTCAGGCAATCGATTCCGTTTTTTCTGATGTTGGCGATATGGATGCTTTACGAGAAAATGTGAAAGCCTCAAAAGGATTAGGATTTGAGGGAATGGGTTGTATTCATCCTCGTCAAATAAAAGTTATTCACGAAAGCTTTGCTCCAGAACCTGATGAAATAGAAAAAGCTAAGAAAGTTGTCAATGCATTTATCGATGCTACTGAGAGAGGTTTAGGTGTTGTTTCTCTTGGAACAAAAATGATTGATCCTCCTGTAGTGAAAAGAGCAGAAACAACTATTAATCTTGCAATTAGTCTTGGATTAATTTCAGAGAATTGGAGAGAAGAGTTTTTAAATAATGAGTAATTAACGATAAAAAAACCCAATATAATCATTATGGGACAAAAATATTCGAATCTTGTTAAAAATGCTGTAGGTAGAATGGTTCCTACAGAAGTAAACGGACAAAAACAAGTTCCTTATCAAGGAGTGGGAAAATATAAACCAGACGCACGCAAGTTTGGACCAAGGATTTCATCTTGTGCCGATTTTCCTGAAGATGGCAATAAACAGGTAGCATCTTTAAAAGTGGCTTTAGTAAAAGCGGGTTTAAAAGATGGTATGACTATTACAACTCATCATCATTTTCGTAATGGAGATTTAGTTGCAAATCAAATATTTGATATTGCAAAAGAGCTTGGTGTTAAAGGTTTACGCTGGGTTCCTTCAGCTTCATTTCCATGTCACGAACATTTAATTCAGTATTTAGAAGATGGCACAATTCATCATATCGAAGGAAGCATGAATGGACCTTTGGGCCGATTCGCTTCATATGGTAACATGAAAGGTATGGGCATTTTACGTTCGCATGGTGGCCGTTATCAAGCTATTCAAGATGGAGAACTTCAAATTGATATTACTGTGATTGGAGCAGCATGCGCCGATTCTTTTGGTAATGCTAACGGATTATTTGGACCATCCGCAAGCGGTTTACTAGGATTTGCTTTAGCCGATTCCCAATATGCCGATAAGGTAATTGTTGTAACCGATAATATGGTTCCTTTTCCTTGTAGCCCTTGGCAAATTCAAGGAAATTATGTTGATTATACCGTTCAAATTGATAAAGTTGGAATCCCAGAAAAAATCATATCTGGAACAACACAAATCACAAAAAGCCCTGATAGACTATTATTAGCCGAAATGACTGCTCAATTTTGTCTGGAAGCAGGAATAATTAAAGATGGATTTTCATTTCAGTCTGGTGCCGGAGGAACATCACTAGCGGTTGGCAACTATTTTGCTAAGATAATGAGAGAGAAGAATATCAAAGCCAGATTTGCCCGAGGAGGTAGTAATAAATATTTGGTTGATATGTTAAATGAGGGCTTGATAGAATATATTCTTGACGGACAAACATTCGATTTAGATGGTGTAAAATCAATGGCTGAAAATCCAAATCATGTATGGACAAGTCCTTTTACAAGTTATAATTACCATGGTAAAGGTAATTTTGCCGGATTAGTTGATGTGGTAATTCTTGGTGCAACCGAAGTTGATGTTAATTTTAATGCAAATGTTGTTACTCATTCCGATGGATTATTATTGCACGGAATAGGAGGATGGCAAAATTGTTTATTCTCTAAAACAGTTGTTTTACCAATTCCATTATTCCGTGATCGGATTCCAGTAATTCTTGATGAAGTAACAACAATTTGTGGCCCGGGCGAATTAATCGACGTAATTGTTACAGAACGAGGAATTGCTATTAATCCTAAACGAAAAGATTTAATTGAAAAATTGAAAGATTCAAATCTTCCGATTAAAACAATTCAGGAATTAAAAGAAGAAGCTGAAAAGATTTGTGGTAAACCTGCAAAACCTGAATTTGACGATGAATTGGTAGCTGTTATAAAATGGGTTGATGGAACTATTATTGACTCAGTTCGAAAAGTTAAATCATAATATAGGAGTTTTAAAAACTAATTTAATGAAAACGTTTACCACTAAGTCACGTAGAACACTTAGAAACACTGAGAGTTTTCTTAGTGAATCTTAGTGTTTTTTAGTGCCTTAGTGGTAATTGTTCATATTCTAATACTATAAATTATGAAATACAGATGCAAAATTTGTGGTCATATATATGATCCGGAAACAGGAGATCCCGATAGTGGAATAGCGCCTGGAACATCGTTTGAAGATATTCCAGATGACTGGAAATGTCCAATTTGTTTTGTTACCAAAAAGGACTATGAACCGATTTAGTTGGTAGAAAACAAAAAAGTATTAAATTTTTTTCTATATCATTTAGCCCTATCTTTACTATTAAAGATGGGGTTTTATTTTACATCAAAATTAAATTACTCTTTACAATTTGACCAAAGTTCATTCTTGTCGTTTCAAGGATATACAGAAAACAATTTTTATGGATCAGGATAAATTGTTGCAAATTATTAAACTTTCACAAAACAAAGATCAGAAGGCTTTTAAAAAGCTTGTTGAACACTATCAATCTTATACCTTTTCTTTAGCATTTAAGCTTGTTTGCAACGAGGATGATGCTAAAGATATTGTTCAGGAATGCTTTATCAGAGTTTGGCATCATTTGCGAAAATTCGATTTGAAAACAAAATTTACAACCTGGTTATATAAAATTGTTTTTAATCTTTCTTTAGATAAAATAAAAGTAAATAAAAGAAGGAACAATGTTTTATCTGTTTCGGAAAATACAGCTGTATTATTTGAAAAACTTGGAGGAGAAAACCTTGAAAAAGAAGTAATGAACAAAGACTTGGCTCAAATAATTAGTTCTTTGGCAGAAGAATTAACACCTAAACAAAAAGCTGTTTTTGTATTACGAGATTTACAAGGAGCCGAAATAGATGAAATTTCTGAAATAACATCAATGTCCAAGGGAACAGTAAAAAGTAACCTCTATTATGCACGATTAAATATTCGTGAGAAACTTGAGAAGATTGGGAATATTAAAATAAAACAACATGAACTGCGATAATTTTAAAAAATGGATACACCTCAATAATCCTAAAGAATTAAGCAATGCTGAAAAGAGAAAACTGAATGATCATTTAAGTTCTTGTACAGCATGTAGAAAGTTATTTGAAGATGTTGAAAGCTCAAATAAAATAATACAAAAGCTTAAGACCATTGAGCCGGAATTAACTTATCCGCAGGTATTAACTTCTAATATAATGCAGTCTATAAAAGTTAATAAGAAGTCAAGCAGGTTCTCATTTACATCTATCGAATTTTTTGAAATATTGTTTTCGAATAAAGTGAAAATTCTAGCTTATTTCATTGTAATTGGATTGATTGGTTTATTCGCGTATCAACAGCTTTTTATAATTAATAAATTGAATCAGATGGAGAGGCAAATTGCAATTAAATCTGATGAAAGTATTGTACAAATAAAAACTCCTGTTATTGTTAATAATAAATTGTTAATGCAGTTTGTATCTGAACTAGAGAATGAACAGATTGTATTAGACAGAAAATCACTAGAACAACTTTTAGAAACGTTTCAAGATCTGAAAACAGACCATGATGACTTACTGGAGTTACTCAATAATAATATTAAAGATCTTGAAAAAAGATTATCCAGTAAGGATATTATATTGCTTAAGAAATTTTTAAAAGAGGATGATTTAGTGAAAAATTTATCTACTAATCTTTAAACTTAAAATTATGAAAACACATAAATTTGCAAAATTTTTTATCGTATTAATTGTTTTATTCATTGCTGGTTGTGGCTATAATTATGAAGTTAAAACTATTATTTACGCTGATGGTTCTTGTCTTAGAACGCTCATAGTCACTTATGAAGATTCTATTGATAAATTTTATGAACGTGATTATCCAATTCCCATTGATACCACATGGAATCTAGTAATTGAAACAGACACAAATGAGAAGGGAGATACTGTTTTTGTACATAAAGCAACAAAACTTTTTGAAAGCGTTGAGCATTTAAGTCAATTATATGATATGGATTCAACTAAGCATGGTGCTCTTCAAAGATCAGTTATACTAAAAAAACGATTTAGATGGTTTTATACATTCTTTGATTACCAAGAAACTTATGAAAAACTTTTTAATCAACCATCATTGAAAACTTATTTGGATTCAACTCATTATAATTATGCCATGCTCTCAGATAGCGAACAGAAAAAGTATCTTGAAGAACATTTTGATTCTGTCGGAGCAAAGCAATTTGATGATAGAGCCGAGAAAGGACTTAATGTATGGTTGGAGTTTACATTTATAAATTCATGCTTAGATGCAGTTGAAAAATCAGTTGGGAATATTGCAGGTTGGTCAATAAATGAATCTGAATTTACAAAAAAAAGAGACAGTATAATTAATCTAATAGATGGCGAATTAGAATTTTTTGAAAATGATGATGATATATTTGATGCAATAAAAAGAGTTTTTAGTATTGATAGCGTATTATATCAGAAGCTGGAAAGCGAAAATGATTTTAAGATCTTTATGGATAAATTTTCTCTATGGGAAGATGTTGTTTTAGAGGAAGAATATGTAAATAATGTAGTAATGCCAGGTTTAATAATTGAAACAAATAGTACAAAGATTTCTGATTCGAACCAAGTTGAATGGAATGTTGGATGGGCTAATTATTTTACTGATGACTACGAAATGAAAGTAACATCAAGAATAATTAATATATGGTCTTTTTGGGTATCAGGAGGATTCATTTTACTATTACTTATTATTGTGCTAATAAGACGTTTAAATAATCGTATAAAGTAAGCATTTAAAAAAAAACGATTGAGACGAAGATTAGGGTGTCCAAAAAGTTATAAAGGTGTTTATACTTCGACAGGCATAGCATGACGATTTTCTGTTAATCATTTTGTCTCACTGAGTCTGTCGAAGTGTTTTTGCTTTAAGACTACCTTTTGGATAGCCTCTTTAATTTATTTCCAATATTTTTTTAACTATCAATTTGTTTGATGGTTATAGAAATAATTTATACATTTATACAATTGATAGAAAGAATATTGTCTTCTATTTATTATTAGTCACAAGAATTATAGAAGATAATTATTATATAAAAAACTGCATATTTTATTAATCACTTTAAAATAAAAATAGATGAAAAAATATTTATTTAGTTTAATAAGCATTATTGCAGTTATAATAATTTCTCTAATTGGATGTGAGAAAGAAGAAGAGTCAAAAGATCCAAAAGTATCAATTAGCATATCTGTTAATCCGGAATTTGCAGGGTATAAAGCATTTGTTGCTTTGGTTACAGGTAATGATGATAATCTAACCTTTCATGCTGCCGGATATACTACATTGGTACCAATGTCTGCAAATTGGATCGATTTACTTGAGGTCAATGAAAAATTACTGGGTACGAAAATTGCTCATGTAGCTTCCGGAGACTATTATATAATGATTTATTTAGATATGAATAACTCAACTACAAACCTTAATGATTTAAGTACCTGGATGCCTGATCCGGGAGATTACTTTATGGAAGCTCAATCTGTTACTATTACCGAAGATATAGCTGTCAATTATTATGAGTTTGATAAAGTTCCCGAAGAGGGAAAACTTACTGTGCGCGTTTACGATTATGCTGTTCTACAAGATAATCCAATGCATTATAACATTTTTAGAAAAGACGAAGACAGTCAAATTATAAGCTCAGGTACGATAACATTTCCACTTGTTGATAATGAATTTGTTGCAATGGAGGTTGATCAATCTAAGGAAAAAGTGTTTGAGGGCGGGGAATATAAATTTCAGATTTATTGTGATTTAGATAATTCACAAAGTGATTACACTATAGGGGATGCTTTTCATGCTAATTATGGAGATATTTTAAGTGAATGTTTTTTTAGTATTGATAAAGATACCATTATTTATAGTGATTATGATTTTTATTATAACCGTATTGGAATTTTCGGAGCAGTTATTGAATTCTGTGGCCTTGATACATATGGTGGTGCAACATCTTATTTTGTTCTCTACAAAAAAGATGTAGTAAATACTGAAACATTTTATGGAACTGCAAAATCTTATTTTAGTGTAAACGAAGGATGTTATAAATATATTTTGCATTCATATGAACCCAATTCTTACTATGGATATTTTGAACAGGGATCAGATTATTTTATAAAAGGAATAGTAGATATGGATAGTTCTTCGATTAATGAAACCAATTGGGAAAACATTATTGGTAATACAGGAGATCTCGAATTGCTTGATTATTCTGTAAATTTATTAAGTGATACTACCTTTACTTTATCTATTGGAAGCTTTAATGTAGTTGAATAGATCAGTTATAGAATTAGCTATCTTTATATTTTATAAAAGGGATATACTGAAACTGAGCGCAACAAAGCGAAGCGATCTCATGAGCCGAATGGCGAATAAACCCTCACTATTTCTAAGCTTAAACCCTTTTATTTATAAGACGTTTAATTAAGAGTCGGAAGTAAAAAGCTAAACAAAGTAAAAAAGAAACTAACCAATTTTATTTTATAAGCTTGGTTAATTTTCTGTTATAAAAAATCTTTAAATAAAACAATACTAAGAATTTTGAAAGAGATTTATAAAAATATACTTCAATAGCTAGTTTTCTAAAAACGAAACAATTTAATTTTAACTTTGCAGCAATTATTTAACTTAAAACTTTATAATGAAATTAAGTGCTTATACATATGTTAGAAATGGCATCGAATTGGACTATCCTTTTGTTGAATCAATAAAGTCTGTATTGGATATTTGTGATGAATTTATTGTGGTATTAGGTGATTCGCAAGATACTTCAAGAGAAGCCATTCAAAGTATAAATTCAAATAAAATAAAAATAGTAGATTCTGTTTGGGATTTTTCAAAACGGGAAGGTGGAGTTGTATTTGCAGAACAATCCAACGTAGGCCTGGATCATGTTACGGGTGATTGGGTATTTCATATTCAGGCAGATGAAGTAATACACGAAAATGATGTAGACAGAATAAAAGATAGTATAATTAAATATGATTCTGATCCAAAAGTAGAAGGTTTAATTTTACCATATTTTCATTTTTGGGGAGGATATAATTATATTCGAACCACTAGAAAAGTACACCGTTACGAAGTGCGATTATTTAGGAACTTAGAAGGAATTAGGTCATACCGGGATTCTCAGGGTTTCAGAATTTATTCTTCAGTTGAAAATTATTTAAAAGGTGAAAGTGGAAAGAAATTAAAAGTTAAGAAAATTGACGCTCCTATTTTCCATTATAAACGTGTAAGACCACCCGAAAAAATGAAGGAAAAGATGAATATGTTTTTCAAATTTTATCGTGATGATAAATGGGTAAAAAAATATGAAGAAAAAGGAACTGAATATGATTATAATAAAGTAGATATACTGGAAGAATTTCATCTCCCTCACCCTGCAGTTATGAAAGAAAGAGTTGATAGTCAGGATTGGGAGTTTGTTTATGATAAATCAAAACAGAAAATGAAATTTAAATACAGAATTTTACATGCTTTTGAGAAAATTACTGGATATAGACTCTTTGAATATAAAAATTATAAATTAGTATAATTAAATAAGAGTATAAAAAAGTGAAACTATTAATTCGTTAATAATAGCTTCACTTTTTTATTCTATAGTGTTGAAATTCAATTAATCGATTGTCAACTCATCATTAATCATACGATAATTGTATTCTTGAATAAAAGCCTGAACTTTCTTTAGCATTTTTTCTTCAACTTCTGGCATGGTACCTATAAGATTGTGTTGAAATAAGCTATCCACTTTGAATTTATAGAGACTAAGAATTTCAGATTCATTATATTGTATCAAATAATCATCCATATATAATTGATATACATCATTTAATACATTTATTACAAATCTTTCTTTATCACCATTAAATAAATCCTGACCAAAAGAAATATAGGACTCATCATAATTTAGATAGCTCAATATACTTGGCATTATATCAATTTGCTGTGCCAAATCATATTCTAATCCTGTTAGATTATCGGTAGGATGGTAAAATATTATTGGTACTGAGTAGTATCCTTTTATAGTTTTGTATTCAGGAAACCCAATTTGCGCTGATGCATGATCTGCTGTTATTACAAATAAAGTACTATCATACCAAGAATAATTACTTGCCTCTTCAAAGAATTGTTTTAATGAATAATCAGAATAACCAATAGTTCGATGAACAGGTAACTTTCCTTCAGGGAATTTCCCTTCGAATTCTGCCGGAAGATTATATGGATGATGTGATGAAACTGAAAATAAAGCACTCACAAATGGTTCTTCGAAAGTACTTAAGGTTTTTGCAAAATAGGATAGAAAGTCATGATCCCAAACACCCCAGATGCCATCCCATTCTTTTTCAAGTCCATATTCTGTTCTGCCATAATAATGATCAAAACCTACTAGATTAACAAAAGACTGCAAACCCATTGAACCATTTGGAGCACCATGGAAAAACGATGTGTGATATCCTTTCTTTTTTAATAAACTGGCAATACTATTTAATTTATTGCTTGAATAATAACTCAATACAAAGGGTGTTTTTACCGAAGGAATACTTGTAAGGACTGAAGGTAAGACATCGATTGATTTTCGTCCATTTGCAATAGTATGCCAATAGGTTCTTCCGTTTTGTATTAAAGAATCTAAGAAAGGAGTATAACCTTGATACGTACCATTATCAAGATGTTTGTTAAAAAATCCAAAGTACTCACGACTAAAGCTTTCCATGATTAAAATAACAACGTTGTTATATTTAAAGTCTTTGTCTGTTTTTACTTGAAAAACCGGATTGTATATTTCGTTTAACTCTTTCTGTGATGAAAAGTATTTAGTATTTGGTAAGGCAGCTTTACCAATTGTTCTATATACTGAAAAAGGTGTATTTAATACAATTGCCATTTGGTTAGGCGATTCAACATATTTCCCTGCATTGCTTAATGTAATTGGACGAGTACTGTGGCGAAATCCTCCTCGTAATCCTCCAATGGTAAGGTATACCATTAAAAGCATCATAGCCAAACCCGAAGAATAGAAAAATAAATGATTTTTATAAATTGGCTTTTCAGTTTTTACTTTCTTGAAAAGATAAATCATTAAGGCAACAAGAAATATCCAAAATAAAACAGCATACCAATAATCTATAATAAACTCAAGAAATAAAGAAAAACCATTGGTTTCATTTTTGAATTCACCAAAAATTTTGAAAGTTGTTCTTCTTACAGTAAATCTGTAATAAATAAAATCACTGGTATTAACTGCAAGAATTATTGAGTTCGTGATATAGTATATATATTTTAATATGGATTGGAATATTTTATGATAGCGGAATGGCTGAGGAATAAGATATAGAGTTAAAAATAAAAGATTTGTATATAATATAGCTGACAAATCAAATTTTAAACCACCTATCATAATTGTTAAAAATCGACCTAAATCGATTTGAGGAAATAAACTTTTATTAAAAAAATAGAAACCTAACCTGCTAATAGTAAACAATAACATCATTATAAGCAGATAATAAACCAAAGAAAGGTGAATATTATTTTTTATACGGATTTGCTTAAATGAGGCCAGATAGGATTTTAGATATTCTTTCATGAAATGCTTTTTAAAACCTTATGATATAAAAAGACAGGTTTGTTTTTTTATTTTGACACGAAAATAGTTAAAATTATGGAAAGACAATCGCTTGTATCGTTTTCAAATTAATAATTTTATCTAGTTAATTTTTACGCTATCCCAACTGGATTGGATTGCATTAATCAATAATTCATCTGCGATTTCTATTTCTTCCATTATTATCATTCTTGCAAGAGTGGCAACATTCCCAAAAACAATATTAATTAAAAAATGAAGAGGTAAGCTTCTCAATATTCCCATTTGAATACCTGATTCAAAATAATTAATTAGCGGTTTATAATAACTTTGGCTAATTACTTTAATCTCCTTTCTAACAAATGGAGAGTTTGCATAATCTTCTAAGAATTCAAATTTCATTGGATTTTCAATGTAAAATCTAAATATGTTCTTCCATATTAAAAAAAACTTTTCTTTAAAAGCCATTTCTTGATCTATATTGGAGATAATTGCATTACCCAGTTCTTTCTTTAATTCAGAATATAAAGTGTCAATTAAATCTTCTTTATTTTTAAAATGATGATAAATAGTTCCAGAAGCTACTCCAGATTTTTTTATTATTAATCCAACCGATGTTGCATGAAAACCCAGTTCTGAAACTAATTCGAGTGTTGTTTGTAATATTTGATCTCTTTTACTCATTATTACTTAAATATAAAACTGATATACAATTAAATATAGATATTTGATTTTATTCAAATAAAGTCCTTATTCAAATATTGTGATTAACATTGATTATTTGAAAATCGCTACATCCTTTTCTCCCGACGATTTTGCAAAAGCTCTAAACATCAAATTTGTATTAAATGTCATTGAAATATTACCATTTTTATCAACTGCAATAATTCCTCCTGCGCCACCAGCTTTTACTAATTTTTCGTTAATAACAACATTTGAAGCTTCGGTTAAGCTTAAATTTTTATATTCCATTAAAGCCGAAATATCATGAGCTACTGTATAACGAATAAAAAACTCGCCATGTCCGGTGGCAGAAACCGCACAAGTATTATTGTTTGCATAAGTTCCGGCACCTATAATTGGAGAATCACCAATACGTCCATATTTTTTATTTGTCATTCCGCCAGTCGAAGTACCTGCAGCAAGATTACCATATTTATCGAGAACAACACAGCCAACAGTTCCATGTTTTTCGGAATTTAAAGCATTTTGCAAACTTTTCCATTTGCTTTCGATGAAAAAATATGTAGAATCCACAATTTCAATATTTTGTTTACCAGCAAATTCTGAAGCTCCTTTTCCCGAAAGTAAAACATGCTTAGAGTTGGTCATTACTTTAATGGCAGCCGAAATAGGATTTTTAATATCTCTCACTCCTGCAACGGCTCCAGCATTTAAATCCCAACCTTGCATTATTGAAGCATCAAGTTCATTATATCCTTCGTTCGTAAAAACAGCACCTTTGCCTGCATTAAAAAGCGGGCAATCTTCCATATAGTTTATCGTTTTTTCAATTGCCTCAATACAAGTACCTCCATTTTTCAAGATTTCTTCACCTATTGTCAGAGCTTCGTTTAGTTTTTCTAAATATTCTTTTTGTTGTTCCTCATTAATGTCATTGTTGCTTGCATTTCCAGCGCCACCATGAATTACAATCACATATTCTGGTTTATTTATTGGGTCACTTTGTTGATTAAAACCAAAGATAATAATTGAAAGTACGATTAATACTAAAAATTTAGCGATAGATTTTTTCATATTCATTAGTTTTATATTTGGATTTTTTAAATATTTATCTAAAATAACAATAATTTAACATTCGAATAAATTTTATTTACAAGCAAATGAAACAACGATTAAAATTATTTGGAATCTACTCAATATTTTGGATTACCTACTTTGTTATAGCAAGAATATTATTCATGTTTTATGAATATTCAATATCGTTTGATCTTAGTATAAAAGAATGGTTTTTAGTGTTTATTCACGGTTTTAGAATGGATCTTTCTTCTACCGGTTACATTGTTGCAATTGTAGGGTTTTTACTTGTGTTTACTAGCTTTTCAAGGGGTAAATTAATAAATATAATACTTCGAATTTATACAGTAATCGTTTTAATTATTTCCTCGATAATTGTAATTTCTGATTTGGAACTTTATTTAAATTGGGGATTTCGAATGGATGCAACACCTCTGTTATATTTAGATAATCCCAAAGAAGCTATGGCTTCAACTGAAACTTGGTTAACAATAGTTTTATTGTTAGTAACTGCTGGTTATGTCCTATTGGGATTATTTGTATATAATAGAAAAATTAAAGATCAAGTATTGAAAATAAAAAGATCTAACATTTATACATCCTTAGTATTATTAATATTAACAGCCAGTATGATTCTTCCAATTCGTGGTGGAATAGGAATAGCACCAATGAATTCCGGAATGGTTTATTTTAGTAAGAACAAATTTGCAAATCATGCAGCTATAAATGTTGTTTGGAACGTTATGCATTCTGTTGTATACAGAAAAAAGCAAGCAAAGACTTATAATTTTATGCCTACTGATATTGCAAAAGAAATAGTGAAGGATTTAAATAAACAAAATGGGAAATCACACAAAATCCTAACAAAGGAAAATCCTAATGTAGTAATTTTAGTACTTGAGAGTTTTTCTTCGAAGGTTTTAACCAATTTAGGAGGGAAATGGAATGCAGCGCCCAATTTAAATAGTTTGTTAAATGAAGGAATTGTGTTTAGTAACTTCTACGCCAACGGAAGCAGAAGCGATAAAGGTCTTATTTCAATTTTAAGTGGATATCCGGGTCAGCCAACCACGTCAATTATGAAAATCCCAAGTAAAACAGAATCTTTACCTTCCTTATTTAATAGCTTTAATAAAATTGGTTATGAAACATCCTATTATTATGGTGGCGATATTGATTTTGCTAATATGCGTTCTTACATAAGCAATTCTGGTGCAAAAAATGTAATTTGTCTTGACGATTTTGATGCAAAATTAAATGAATCAAAGTGGGGCGTTCACGATGAATATTTATTCGAGTATTTATTTGAGGATATTATTAACCACAAAGATCCATATTTCAAAATTTTATTTACATTAAGTAGTCACGATCCATTTGAAGTGCCTATGGAACCAGTATTTAAAGGTGTTGATCGCGCAACGCAGTATCTAAATTCAATATATTATGCAGATAGTTGTTTGGGTGATTTTATAAATAAAGTGAAAAAAACAGATGTTTGGGATAATACACTTTTCATATTAGTTGCTGATCATGGAAGTAATAAACCAGGGAAATCGCAAAATCATGATTTTGAAAAGTTTCAAATTCCAATGCTTTGGTTAGGTGGAGTCTTAAATGATTCAATAAAAATTGTTAACAAAACAGGTTCTCAAATTGATATTCCGGCAACTTTACTTAATCAGTTGGGAATTTCTATTTCCGAATATACTTATAGCAAAGATATGTTTTCAGAAACATCATCTGAATTTGCATTTTATGTTTTTAACGATGGCTTTGCATATATAACAGATTCAACAAAAGTAATTTATGATAATATTGGAAAGGACGTTTTAAAAAAGGAGGGTGAAATAGATCGGGATTTAATCGAAGGAAAAGCATTTCTGCAAGTGCTAATGGATGATTTTATATCCCGTTAGTAAGATACTTATCTATAGTTTCTAAAAGAAGGTGTAAGGTGGTCGGTTTTGTAATGTAAGCGTTGCACCCAGCCATTAAACATAAGCCCTTTTCATTATTGTAAATAAATGCTGTTTGAGCAATAATTGGCAAATCTGAATTGAATTCTCTAATTTGTTTAGTAGCTTCAATACCACCAAGAACAGGCATTTTAAGATCCATTAAAACAACATCAAATATTTGGATTACTTTAGCTTTTCTTTCTTCTGGAATAAAATCTAGATAGGTCATATTTAGCAATTCGTCATGACTGTATCCATAAATATTATTAAATGTTTTATTGTATTTTACAATTTTGAAGTTTTTGTCAATGATTGCTATTCCTATTCCGGCATCTTCGAAAATATAATGTGCTAAGTCAGTGCCATCAATTAATGAATCTGTAATTTTTTTGGTTTGTGATTTTGCAAATTTTAGCTTAACAATTTCTTTATGAAGTTGAGATATTTCTTTTTGAAGATCAATGTTAGATTTAATTATTGCCATGTTACTTATTCATAATCATTGCTATTCTTAATCAAAAATCATGATTATTTTAATAATTCTAATAAAATTAATGATAATTACACGTAATTTTGATTATAGTACACAACAAGATTTTTATTTAAATGAAATTAATGATGAACATTATTTATTATCTTGTGTTAATCAAAAAACATATATTGTTAAATCAATGAATTATAATAAATGTAAATACTCGTTATTATAAATCAAAAAATTAAAACTATGGCAGATGTAAGTACAAGTTATATGGGGTTACATTTACGAAATCCAATTATTGCCGCAAGTTCCGGTTTAACTAATTCTATTAAAGATATAAAAGAATTTGAAGAAAACGGCGCAGGAGCAATTGTTCTAAAATCAATTTTCGAGGAGGAAATAAGAAGGGATCTCGAAAAGGATATGAGCAACATGAATATGGAATCCTTTATTTATCCGGAAACTATGGATTATTATGACAATTACGCCGAAGATGATTCTTTAACTAATTATTTACGATTAATTCGAGAAGCAAAACAGGCAGTAAGTATTCCTATAATTGCAAGTATTAATTGTGTGTCTGCTGAAAAATGGCCATATTATGCTGAAACCTTGCAAGATGCTGGTGCCGATGCTTTAGAACTAAATGTTTTTGTAATGCCCTCTGATTTTAGTAAATCAAGTGAAGAAAACGAAAAAGTATATTTTGATATTGTGGGTGAAGTCAAAAAGCATGTTAAAATTCCAATATCTTTAAAAATAAGCTATTATTCATCTAACCTCGGAGCGTTTATTCAAAAACTTTCCAAAACCGGAATTAAGGGCTTAGTACTTTTTAATCGGTTTTATAGCCCCGATATTGATATTAATAATTTTGAGATGTTATCAACTAACGTAACAAGCTCACCATCTGAATTGCCAATATCTTTGCGCTGGATAGGAATAATGCATAATCGTGTTGAATGTGATTTGGCTGCTTCAACAGGGATACATGATGGTACAGCTGTAATTAAACAAATTTTAGCAGGTGCAACTGTTGTAGAATTAGCTTCGGTATTTTACAAAAATGGAAAAGAAGTAATTAAAGACATGTTAAATGATTTAACAATATGGATGGATCAAAAAGGGTTTAAAACTTTAGATGAATTTAGAGGCAAATTGAGCCAGGACAAAGCTCAAAATCCCGCGGCATATGAACGAATGCAGTTTATGAAATATTTTGCTGGGAAAGAGTAAAAATTTATTTTGACACATTTTAAAGCCTATTAAAATTAGGCTTTTTGTATTTTTCTGAAAACAACATTTCAAATAATTAATTAAAGTATTTACGTTTATTGAAGCTTTATTTGCATTTTTGTACGTATGTATGCTATTATTGATTTAGAAACTACTGGTCTCAGCCCTCTTGCCGAGAAAATAATTGAAATAGCAATTTATATTCATGATGGTGAAAAAATAGTAAAAGAGTATTCTACTTTAATAAATCCCGAAAGGAATATTTCCCCAAATATTACACGTATAACAGGTATTACCAATGAAATGGTTAAAGATGCTCCAGTGTTTTGGGAGGTTGCAAAGGATATTGTGATTTTAACCGAAGGGAAATCTTTTGTTGCTCATAATGCATCATTTGATTATAACTTTATTCGAAATGAGTTTAAAGGTTTGGGATACGAATTTAAAAGAGAAAAACTATGTACCGTTAAATTAAGTCGAAAAATTCTTCCTGGCCATAAATCTTATAGTCTCGGGAAGTTATGCAGCGATTTGGATATAAGAATTAATGGTCGTCACCGTGCAGCGGGGGATGCTTTAGCAACCGTTAAACTTTTTGAACATATACTTAAAACCGATTCAACACTGGGCCAATTTAGTTCTAGTAAGTTTTATAATATTGAAGTTTCAACAATTAAAAATTTACCCGAAGAACCCGGTGTTTATTATTTTTTTGATCAAAATGGAGATATAATTTACATTGGCAAAAGTAAAAACATTAGAACGAGAGTTTTTACTCATTTCAATAACGATAAAACTGCTCGTGCAGTAAAAATGATCGATGAAATACACAATATTTCATTCGAACTAACCGGTAGTGAATTAATTGCGCTTTTGTTAGAGTCTGATGAAATTAAAATTCAAAAACCTAAATATAACCGTAGGCAACGTAGAGCTGCTAACCATTTTGGAATTTTTACCTACACCGATGAGTATGGTTATATTTGTTTCAAAACAGATAGCATTAAAAAAGAGATTCCTATCGTTTCTTTTAACTCTGCTAAGGAAGCTCGAGAAAGATTATATCTATTATCAGAGAAATATCAGTTATGTCAGAAATTAAGTGGTTTATACGAATCAAAAGGCGCTTGTTTTTATTACCAAATAAAGCATTGCAAAGGAGCATGTATTCATGAGGAACCAGCTGAAGACTATAACGTACGTGCTCAAGAAATGATAGATGTTCTGTCTTATAATTGGAATAATTTTTTTATTATAGATACTGGTCGTAATGATGATGAAAAATCAGTTATAAAAATTGAAAATGGTAAATACATTGGATTTGGTTACATCCACACTGAATTTATTGGTAATGATATGGAAAACTTATCAGATGTGATTAAAGTATATCCAGATAACAAAGATGTTCAGCAAATTATACGCACTTTCTTAAAACAAAATAATGTTGAAATGTTGATTAAATTTTAAATCAATTTTAAAATAAAAATACGAATTTGATAATATAATATATCAATATTTTGTATATTTAAAATTCTTTGCAAGAAATCAATATATACTAAACCGCTCAATTACAGATGAATAAAAAGATTTTAATCGTAATAATTGTAGTTAGCATATTAATTCTGACTTTATTTGGTAGTTGGTTAATCTGGTTTCTTAAGCCGGAAAAAACATTAGGTGTTTATATACTTGATAAAACAGTTCCAACAATGGAACGTAATGAACATAAGTCATTTAATTGGATATTAAATCATAATAGATTTGTAAAAGCAAATGGTGATTTATACGATGTAAATAATGATTATTATGGTTTTTTCCCTTTAAGCAGTAAATCTCAAGAATTCGATTTTAGAAGCATTCGGATACATGAGATTGAAGATATTGCCGATACTTATGATATGCTTTATTACGCTGATACATATGGAGTATATTATAATGAATGGTACCAAAAAGGTGCAAAAGATGTAAAGTATTCGCAAAAGTTTTACGGAGGATTAAATCAGAATGATTTTTTGTTATTGAAAGAAATGAAGGAACAGCGCAAACTAATTATTACAGAATTCAATTTATATAATGCGCCAACAAATGGTTTAATTCGTGAAAAAGTAGAAGAGCTTTTTAGTTTAAATTGGAGCGGCTGGACAGGGAAATATTTTTCGAGCCTTGATACAGTGAATGGAGATAACTTTCCACCTTGGATTGTAAGTTTGTATCAAGATCAAAATAATAATCAGTGGCCTTTTAAGAATCCGGGAATTGTTCTCGTTCATAAGTTTGGAACTATTGCAATTCTTGAACAAGGAACACATTTAAATCAGGAGTTACCATTTATTATAGTTAAAAAAGAAGCTATGGAACGATTTGGAATTCCTGAAATGGTGTATTATCCTCAATGGTTCGATATTACTTTTACAGGAAATAAAAATAAAGTTCTTGCAAATTTTAAAATTCATGTTAATGCAAAGGGCGATTCTTTATTACGACATTATAATTTAAAACCTGTTTTCCCGGCTGTAATTGAGCATAAAAATGATTATAACTTTTATTATTTTGGTGGAGACTTCGCCGAAAATTCAATAAATAGTAAAACTGCTTTTTTCGAAGGTTATCATAATTTGGTTTCATTATTACAAGGTTCAAATTATAATAGTTCTGATAAATTTTATTGGCAGTTTTATGTACCAATGATGACCAAAATAATGGATGATTACTATCAGACATTAGATAAATAAAGCAACACAATTTTCGGTTTTGAGTCCATTGTCTCTTAGTAAAAATATTATACTCTTTTAGGCTTTTAGGACTCCTTCTTTTGTTTACAAAAATTTAATTATAGTATTGGGAGTGCAACATTATCATTAATTCTTGTTACTGGATATCTTTTGTAAGACACTTCATTCCATTCAGAATTATAATAAATGTAAGCTAATTGTGCTCTATGATTTTCAGCAAATTCAGGATCATCTTGCTTCTTTTTTTCGAATTCTGCTTTAAATACAGGATGATCATTTAAATATTTTAAGGCATTAGCTTCAAATCCATACGATGAAAAATACTCTCTTGATTCAAGACAAGGATCAAAAAAGTTCCATGCAAAAAAGCCGTCAGGAGCTTGCGGTTCTAACATTTCTACAATGTATCTGTTCCATGCCTGATTTACCTCAACTACATAATCTCCTTTATAATAATTAATTTGTTGAACGTCTTTCTTTACTTCAACATTTCTATGTACCCGATGGCCATTATTTTGTCTTCGCTCATCTTCAAAATTTTCGATATAATAAACTTCCACAGTTAGGGCGGTATCTTTTGAAAGTTGTTTCATTTCAATCTTATTAAGCTTAAATCTCTCAATTATTTCATTCCATGCTTGAGGAATAACATAATAAGCAGGCTTTTTAATTATTAAGGTTGGCTTATAATAATCGTAATATTTTATTTCTTGGGTATATGGTTTTGTTAAGTCATAACCATATCTTTCAACGCCCGTTACAGTACTTTTTAACATTCCGGCTTCATAACCTTTAAATTCAATGTAATTATATTTTGTTGTATCTAAAGTATGAGTTAAATTGAAATCTTCTTGTTGACTAATCATTTCGCTAACTTGCTTTTTATTTTCAAATATTTCATCCGAATGATTATTTGTGAATATTAATAACTCATTTATAAAATCATATGCCGACATTACCCTGTCGTAATACGATTTGTAAATATGATTTTCAGTCATAAAACCTAAACAATTAAATAGTTGAGTATATCCCGATGAAAATTTAGCAGTTTGTATATATGATAATATTCCATTTTTGGGTGAGGAATCATAAGAATTTTCTGATGATGGATCAAAAGGTTTTACATATGGAATAATTTCATAATCTCCTTTTTTCATATTCTCATATAACTCGGGCAACATTACATCTGTAAGAAATTTACCATGGATTGGGTGCATAGAATTGTGTTGTGGAGCAATAAGTGTTTGTGTATATTGATGATCAGAACCATTCGTAGTATGAGTATCAAGAAAAACATTTGGTTTCCATTCATGGAAAATTGTGGTAAAAGTAACAGCATTCTTTGTATCACATTTTACAAAATCTCTATTTAAATCCAGATTTTTAGCATTTCCTCTAAAACCACTTTCTTTCGGACTTTTATGTCCTGTTCTATGGTAATGACTTCTATTAAGTGCTCCACCAACATTGTAAACGGGAATAATGCATAAAACAGTATTGTCTAAATTTATCTTCAAATTGTTTTTATTTAATAAAATATCATTAGCAAATTGTAAGCTAGCATCAATTCCACAGGGCTCACCAGGATGAATACCATTATTAATCAATAAAATAGTTTTTCCGTCTTTTTTAATTGATTCCGGCTTAAAATCTTTATTTTTTGATATAACAAATAAGTGCAAAGGTTTGCCGGCATCAGTTGTACCATATTCAATTAATTTAGCTTCTTTAAATGTATTAGCAAGTTGTTGGTACATTTCTATTACTTGGTAGTAGCCGGGGGTTACATTATTTGCGTAGTTTAGTGTAATTACATCTTCGCTTATTGTATTTGTATTGCAACTACTAAATATAAATATAGTAACTAATACTAATCCCGGTACAGATTTCAATATTGATTTCATATTTAATTTTTTGAGTATGAAATGATCCTAATTTAGATAAATTATTTAAAGAATGGTTTAAGTTTAATATAAAAAAAACTAAATTGTGAAATTGATTTGTAACTAATGTTGAAATATGAAAATATGAAAACAAATAAACTACTTATTATTGCATTTATTGGTTTCTTACTTTTTACGGCTTGCGCTAATAATGAATCAGTAGAAGCATGTTTAACCGGACAAACGTTTGGTTTTTTGGGCGGATTATGGCATGGAATTATTGCTCCATTCGATTTGATTGCGATGTTATTTCGTGATGATGTGACTGTTTACGCTCAAAATAATAATGGTGCTTGGTATGCTCTTGGCTTTATTCTTGGTAGTGGAGGATGGGGTATTCTTGGAAGTAAAAGTGCTAAGAAGAGTAGAAAACAAAGAAAAGATAATTAAAAAATAAAAAAACAAGATTATGAGAAAAAATTTATTATTGACAATATTAATATTGTTATTATTAACAATTAATACAATTGCTCAAACCTATCTTATTCAAGCAAAACCTTTTGGCACTCGGCTTTGGGGATATATTAATTTACAAGGTGATTTTGTTATTGAGGCAAGATATAAAAAGTGTTATGAGTTTTCTGAAAGTGGATTTGCTCCAATTTATGATAAAAGAAATGGATTTTATTTTATTGATAGGAGTGGAGTAAAAATGCAAACAGAAGTTGAAAAATTTAAGCTTAAAAGTTTATTTGGGATAACAGGATTTAATGAAGGATTAGTACCTATTTTTGTAAAAAATGCTTGGGGGTATCTAAATACAGAAGGAAAATTAGCAATTGAGGCTAAGTATAGCAAAGCAATGCCTTTTAAAGAAGGCTATGCTATTGTAAAATCAGGAAATAATTTTTATTTATTGGATAAAATTGGAAATGAGGTGCTTGTTCAAGTTTCAGGTGTAGTAGAAATTAAAAGCTTTTCTGAACAACTTGCAATTTATAAAACATTAAAAGGACTTTATGGATTTATTAATGTTAAAGGAGAAGTTGCCATTGAAGCTAAATATAAAAGTGTAGGCTACTTTAATGCAGGTTTAGCATGGGCAAAAACTTTTGATGGTAAAATAGGATATCTTAATAAAGTTGGAGAATGGGCTATGGAACCTCAATTTATTGCAGTTAGCGATTTCAATAATGAAACACAACTTGCACGTATCAAAAAAGGAGAAAATTGGGCTTATTTGAACCTGGAAGGAGATATTTTTTATTGTAATGATTGTATTAGTAATACTGAATTTCACGATGGTTTAGCAAAGGCAAAAGCTAAAGCAAACGAAAAATTTGGTTTTATAAATAGCAACATGGAATGGGTTATTCAACCACAGTATGAAGGTGTAAGGCATTTTAAGAATGGTTATGCGCCCGCTAAAGTTGGCTTAAAATGGGGCTTGATTGATAAACAAGGGAATTGGGTAATTGAACCCTTATTTGCAGCTCTTAAGGACGTTGAAGTAATTAATTAGTATAAAATCAACAAAAATATTTATAACAAGTTCACAAGATAAAAACATATAAAAATGAAAAAAATAGTATACATACTGGTAATTAGCATTTTGATTGGTCTACCAGCAAAAGCACAATTTCTGAAAGATTTAAAAAAAGCTGCTTCAAATGCAATTGAAGAAACTTCGACTGGATTTACAGAGGAAGAGGCAGGAAAAGCATTAAAAGATGCACTTACAATTGGTATAGAAAAAGGAGTAAGTCGTTTATCGAAACCCGATGGTTATTTTAAAGATCTTCAGATTAAGATTCCTATGCCAAAAGAGGCAAAAACAGTAGAAGACAAACTCAGAATGTTAGGGCAGGATAAAGCTGTAGACGATGCAATTAAATCAATGAATCGAGCAGCTGAAGATGCTGCTAATGGAGCAAAAGATGTTTTTATTGCAGCAATAAAAGGGTTAACATTAAGAGATGTTATGAATATTGTTAATGGAGAAAACGATGCAGCAACTCGATATCTTGAGAACAATACACGAACACTTCTTGTTGAAAAATTCAAACCGATAATAAAAGTTTCGCTTGAAAAAGTTGATGCTACCAAATATTGGAACGCTGTTTTCTCGTCGTATAACAAACTTCCATTTGTAAAAAAGGTAAATCCCGATTTAGAAGATTATGTTACAAATAAAGCAATTGATGGCTTATTTGTACAAATAGCTAAAGAAGAATTGGAGATTAGAAAAAATCCGGGAGCTCGTGTAACAGATCTACTTAAGAAGGTTTTTGGGTAGTTTTATAATTTGTGGTCACAAGGCCTTTGTTCCAAGCTCTTTGTGTTACAATCATATAATTTTAGTACTTTTGAGATATGAAGAGAAAGACTAAACAAATTAGTATTTTGATAAAGCAAACAATAGGAAGAATTGATCCTAATGCTCAAATTATTCTTTATGGTTCCAGGGCAAGAGGAACTGAAAGAATTGATTCTGATTGGGATATTTTAATACTAACTGACTATCCTGTTGATATTGTGAAAGAAAGAGTTTTTAGAAATGCACTTTATGATTTAGAACTGGAAACCGAAGAACCATTCTCGGTATTTGTTTATTCAAAAACTGAATGGGAAACCAAACAAAGAATAACACCATTTTATGTTAATGTAACAAATGAGGGTGTAAGGATATGAAGCCCGTTGATAGAAAAGTATATATTCAAAATCGCATAGAAACCGCGTATAAAACCTTAGATGCTGCAAAAGTTTTAGCTGATAACGGTTTTTGGAATTCAGCAGTTAATAGATTATATTATTCTGTATTTTATGCTGTAAATGCTATTTTAGTTAAGAATGAAATAATTACGCAATCACATTCGGGAGCGCGAAGTCAATTTTCTTTATATTTTATTAAAACTGGGAGAATTGATAAAAAATTTGGAAAACTATTGGCAGAATTATATGATTGGCGTCAAAAAGGCGATTATGAAAATTTATATGAATATGATTCAGTATCTGTGCTTCCCTTATTTGAATCTGTGTTAGAAATGATACAACAAATTGAAAAAAATATCAATACCACTTTATAACAGTTTTCAAATCAATCATTGTTTTCAAGCTATTCTCTATAACTATGTTTCAGCTATTTAAAATATTAAACCTTTGTCTTTGAGTAAATTAATTTCGTTAAAATGTCAAATAATCTTAAAGTTTCGTGTATTCAATCTGAATTAATTTGGGAAAACGTTGATCAAAATTTAAAACTGTTTTCCGATAAAATTAATCAAGTTCCCAATGATACCGAACTGATTATACTACCAGAAATGTTTACAACCGGATTTACCATGAATGCTGTAAAAATGGCTGAAAATATGGACGGACAAACATTTAGTTGGATGAAAGCACAATCTGAAAAACATAATAAAATTATTATTGGAAGTGTAATAATAAAAGAAAACGAGAAGTATTACAATCGATGTATTACAATGTTCCCCAATGGCGATTATTATACATATGATAAGGGCCATTTATTTCAAATGGAGAAAGAACATGAAGATTATACTAAAGGAGTAAGAAAAACAATATTTAAACAAAAAGATTGGCGAATTTGTACTCTTATATGTTATGATTTACGTTTCCCGGTATGGAGTAGAAATCAAAATGATTATGACCTATTGATTTATATTGCTAGTTGGCCTGAAAGTAGAAGAGAAGTGTGGAAAACACTATTAAAAGCTCGTGCTATTGAAAACCAAACCTATGTAATTGGTGTAAATCGTGTGGGAAATGACGGTGAAGGAATTACATATTCGGGTGATACAATGGTTATTGGACCAAAGGGTGAAATTATAAGTGCTACAAATGATTATTTGGATGAAATATTAAACACAGAAATATCGTTAGATGAGTTAAATAAATTCAGAAAAAAATTTCCGGTATGGATTGATGCCGACGATTTCAAAATATTATAAAAATGTTACCAAAAATAAACTTCGATAAAAAAACTAAAGGGAAAATTACAGATAGAGAACGAAAAATAATCCTTAATAAATACAAAGAATTATTACAACTATCCGAAGATTTTACAAAAAAGAAGGAGCTTGAATTAATACGAAAGGCTCTTGATATTGCTGTGGAAGGTTTTGAAGGATTAAGATCACCAACCGGTAATCCTGTAATATTGGATATTTTAGAAACAACAATTATCGTTGTTGATCAAATAGGACTTGGAACCAGATCGGTTGTAGCAACTTTATTGTATCAGACTGTTATTGATAAAAAAATCACCCTACAGTATATTGAAAAAGAATTTGATAAAACCATTATGTTAATTGTTGATGGTTTGGTTCAAATATCGGATATAACAACTAAAACTTCAGTTAATCAAGCAGAGAATTTTAGACAAATGCTTTTAACCTTGGCTGAAGATGTTCGTGTAATTTTAATTAAGCTGGCTATTTTGTTGAACCAAATGCGTAGCTTAAACAATATGCCCGAAGAATACCAGATTAAAACATCTTTGGAAACATTTTCATTATATGCTCCATTAGCTCATCGTTTGGGTTTGTACAATATTAAATCTGAATTTGAGAATTTGTCATTTAAGTATACCGAAAAGGAAAAGTATACTGAGATTATAAAAAAGCTAAAAAATACAACTGCAAAGCGTGAGCGTTTTATCAAAAAGTTTATTGCTCCAATAGCAAAGGAGTTGAAAGATCAAGGCATTGATTATGAGATAAAAGGACGACCAAAATCGGTATATTCCATTTGGCAAAAAATGAATAAGCAAAATGTCGAGTTCGAGGAAGTATATGATATTTTTGCTATTCGAATAATATTAATCTCTAAACCTTCAAAGGAAAAAGCCGATTGTTGGAGAGCTTATTCTGTTGTAACTGATTTTTATCAGCCAAACCCAAAACGTTTACGCGATTGGATTTCTATTCCTAAAACCAATGGTTATGAATCATTGCATACAACAGTTGTTGGGCCTGAAAGTAAGTGGGTTGAAGTTCAGATACGCACTCAACGAATGGATGAAATTGCTGAAAAAGGTTATGCAGCGCATTGGCGATATAAGGGAGTAAAAACTGAAAAAGGAATTGATCAGTGGATGCAAAAAGTTAGAGAAGTAATTGATTCTAATAGTGTTGCCAATAGTGAAACTATTGATGATTTAAAATTAAATCTTTACAATAAAGAAGTTTTTGTTTTTACGCCCACAGGCGATTTAAAAAAGCTTCCGGCAGGATCAACCGTTCTTGATTTCGCTTACGATATTCATTCTGATGTAGGGAATACTTGTGTTGGTGCTATGATAAATCAAAAAAATGCAACAATTAAGCAATTATTGCAAAACGGCGATCAAGTAAGTATTGTAACATCTAAAACTCAAAAACCTAAATCAGATTGGTTAAATTTTGTTGTTTCCTCAAAGGCTAAAACAAAGATTAAATCCACATTACAAGAAGAAAAATTTAAGGAAGCAGAAGCGGGTAAGGAGTTATTAAAACGAAGATTGAAAAATTGGAAAATAAAATTCGAAGACCATTTAATAGAAGGTTTATTAAAGCGTTATAAACTTAAAAGACCTGTCGATTTATACCAGGCAATAGCCATTGAAGAAATTGATGTTAAAGATATTAAGGAGGTTTTAAATGAAAATTCAAAAGAGCCTGAACCGGTAAAAGAAATTCTGGAACAAAAGGAAAATCCAGTTAAAGAAAAAGAATTAAATGGTAAAAGTGATAGTTTAGTAATTGATGATAAAATTACTAATCTGGACTATAAACTTGCTAAATGTTGTAATCCGATTAGGGGCGATTCAATTTTCGGATTTGTAACCGTAAGCGAAGGAATTAAAATACATAGAACAAGTTGTCCAAATGCACGTCAGTTAGTAGATAAATATAATTATAGGATTTTAAAAGCTCAATGGGCTAGAAACGCTTTGAATCAAGCTTTTCAAACGACTATTAGAGTCTCTGGAATTGATGAAATAGGAATGTTAAATAAAATAACGTCTATTATTTCTAAGGATTTGAAAGTGCAAGTGCGATCTATCACACTCGATTCTAATGAAGGACTTTTCGACGGTAAACTAAAGCTTGTTGTTGAAAGCACAAAACATCTTGAAGGTTTAATATCTAAAATAAAACGAGAGAAAGGTATTCTAAAAGTTTCGCGTGCAGATTCCGTTGAAAATTAATATGATTAACTTTATGCTTTTATAATTGTAACATAAACAAATATCACTCCTGCTCGTTTTAAAAGTAAAATGTTATATAAATGAAAATATCAATTTTGCTTATATTATTTATTTTTGTTTTAAACTCATCTGGGTTTTCACAAGTATATCCATTATTACCTAAGTTTTATCAACCCTTGGATTCTTCTGTTATTGCAAACAAAAATGAAAAAGAAACCGAAAAGTCAACTATAATGCAGCGTCATGAATCGGTCTCGTATTCTGTTTCACTAGGTACCAGTTATAATAATTTGGGGAATGATATTTCAATGATGAATACCTATATAGCACCATCTGTAAGTTATTGGGCAAATTCAAAGCTTAATTTTACACTTACTGGAATTTTTATGCAAAATAACATGTCAGTAAAGGATGGATTTACTGGAATAGAATCTAGTTATTTGTTTAGTTCAAATACGTCAAATTACGGAATTGCGGGAATTGCATTTTATCAGCTCTCAGAGAAATGGAGCGTATGGGGAGATGGTGTATATTTTGAAAATCAATCGGTTTTCGATGATTTACCTTCTTCAATGTACAATAATGATTTTAAAACTGTTTCAGTTGGTGTCGCTTACAAAGTAAATGATAATTTTCATTTTAATGTGCAATATAGATACCAAGAAGGTTTAAATCCCGCATATAATTTTGATTCACCTTTTTATAGCCCAAGATATAATCCTTTTAACTCGAATTTTGGCATTTGGGATTATTAAAAATGTTCAAATTAAAAACATACACTTTTATTATTATTCTTGTTTTTGCGAACGCAATTACTGTTAATTCGCAAAGTATTGTAAATCAATTTCCTGTTTTTAATGCAGGAGAGAAAGTTACTTATGATGCAAGTTATAATTGGGGCTTTATTTGGATAAATGCAGGGAATGCAGAATTTAATGTCAAAGATACTATATACAGGGGCGTAGATTCTTATCATTTTAATGTATATGGATCAAGTATACCTTCTTACGATTGGTTGTTTAAAGTTCGTGATCATTTTCAATCATTCGCGCAAAAAAAAGATTTAGCACCTTTATTTTTTGATCGCAATACTCTTGAAGGTGGAGATTATGTTATGAATCGCTTCACATTTGATTATGAAGATAGTTTGATTTATTCACAAACAGAAAATTCTGATAAATCTTATTCTGAGGATACTTTAAAGCTGATACAGAAACTTTATGACGTTATTTCTGGTGTTTATTATGTTCGAAATATTGATTTTGACAAGTACGAAATAAACGATACTATTCCAATTCGGATGATTATTGATAATGAGATATTCGAACTTTACATTAGATATCTTGGGAAAGAAATTTTAAAAACGCATAATAAACAAATATTCAATACAATAAAATTTTCTGCATTACTCATTGAAGGGACTATTTTTAGAGGCGGGGAAGATTTGTATGTATGGGTAAGCGATGATTTGAATAGAATTCCAATATTAGTTGAAGCTAAAATTCTAATTGGATCGGTTAAAGCTACACTAAGGAGTACAGAAAACTTGAAATTTCCACTTTCATCAGAAATTAAGCTTTACAAAAATTGATAAAAGGTAAATGTGATATATTTCATAATTACTAATACTCAATTTCATATTTTTTATACTAATTTTGCTTAAAAATAGAGAATAGTTTTTCATGTCATTAATAATTGAAAATGCATAATACAGTAAAAGTTACAGATAAGATTCATTGGTTAGGTGCTAACGATCGCAGGACAAGTCTTTTCGAGAACATGTGGCCTATTCCAAATGGAGTATCATATAATTCCTATTTAATTGTTGATAAAAAAATTGCTTTGGTTGATACCATTGAATATGGTTCATCTGATGATTACATAGATAAGATTGAAAGTCTAATTGATGGTAAACCAATCGATTATTTAATAATTAATCATATGGAACCAGATCATTCGGGTTCTATAAAAATGATTGTTGAAAAATATCCAAATATCAAGTTAGTTGGTAATTTAAAGACATTTAAGATTGTAGAATCGTATTTTGGATATCAAGACAAATGGTATCAAGTTGAAGATGGCGATGAATTGGATTTAGGATATCATAGATTGAAATTTATTATGACTCCCTGGGTTCATTGGCCTGAAACAATGATGACTTATGAACTTACCGAGAAAGCACTTTTTTCGGGTGATGCTTTTGGTAGTTTTGGTGCATTAGATGGCGGTATTTTTGACGACGAAATAGAATTCGAAAGATATTACGAAGACGAAATGCGTCGTTACTATTCAAATATTGTAGGTAAATACAGTAATATGGTTCAAAAGGCTTTTAAAAAGCTTGACAGTTTCGATATTAAATATATTTGCGCTACGCATGGACCTATTTGGAGATCCGATGTAAATAAAGTGATTTTTTTATATGATAAATGGAGTAAGTTAGAAGCCGAAGATGGTGTTGTAATTATTTATGGTTCGATGTATGGAAACACGGCAAAAATGGCCGATAGTATCGCACGAAAATTATCAGAGCAAGGAATTAAAAAAATAAGAATCCATGATGCTTCAAAAACACATATATCATATTTAATTAGTGATATTTGGAGATATAAAGGTCTTATTTTAGGTAGTAGTGCATACAATTCGGGAATGTTACCTACAATGGAAAACTTAACGCGAACATTGGAACATATGGGTTTGAAAGACCGTTTTCTTGGATTATTCGGTTCGTATAGTTGGAATGGTGGCGGTGTAAAATCATTATTTAAATTTCAAGAAAACATTGGTTTGGATTTAGTTTCCGATCCTGTCGATACAAAAGGAATTCCGGGTGATGAAGCATTTAATCGCTGCGATGCTATTGCCCTTGCGATGGCTGAAAAATTAAAAGCTTAATATCATACGAAATATTGCAAGGACACTGGAAAGTAAATCAATGTCCTTTTTTTATTTATAATAATTCATAATCTTTATCTTTAAAATTTAATAATATAAAACATTATGGAATTTAATTTAAAAAAGGGGATAACTTATACAGCAAAACAAAAAGTAGAACGTAAAGATACTGCTGCACAATATGGTTCTGGATTAGTTGAAGTATTTGCAACGCCGGCTATGATTGCTTTAATGGAAAATGCTGCTATGAATACTGTATTACCATATTTAGATGAAGAACATAATACTGTTGGTTTTGAGGTAAACGTGAGGCACTTAAAACCAACTCCTGTTGGAATGCAAGTAGAATGTACTGCCACATTAATCGAAGCGGAAGGAAAAAAACTCGTATTTAAGCTGGAAGCAAAAGATGAAGAAGGAAAAATAGGAGAGGGTTCACACATTCGCTATATTATAAACTCGAAAATGTTTATGCAAACCCTCAACAAATAAATATTCTAATAATCTGAGTTCTATTTTAAAAGTACTTGTAAATAACTGAATTAGTGATAATAAGAGTTATAAAACTAGGTATTAAGTACAAAGTATCAAGACACAAGATTATTTTTCTTGATACTTGACTGTTGTTAGGAATACTTGATTCTAATATCTTGATTCTTTTCACTACATAATTCTTTAACATGTATATTTGTTATTTTTTGTCAATATTATCCGATAAAAGTATATGGACTAAAGTCCATCAATAAGTTAAGTTTTGTAACTCCAGCCTTAAGGCTGGGGTTATCAAACTAACAAGTCATTTGGGCTTTAGCCCTTTTATTTAACTTTTTTTCGGACAATAGTGATTTTTTGTATAAAAATATAGATAAGATTAATTACCTATAGCTAAATGCAAAAGTCTAACTGCTAAATTTATGAAATATAATTTCGACGAAATAGTAAACAGGAAAAATACCGATTCCGTAAAATACGATTTACGTAAGGTAATATTTGAGAAAGAAGATGTAATTCCAATGTGGGTTGCCGATATGGATTTTAAAACTCCTGATTTTATTATAAATGCATTAAAAGAACGCTTAAATCATGAAGTATTTGGTTATAGTTTCCGATCTAAATCATATTTCAAATCAATAATTAATTGGTTAAAACGTCGTCATAATTGGGAAGTGCAAGAAGAATGGATATCGTTTAGCCCCGGAATTGTTCCAGCTATTAATATGGCTGTAATGGCATACACTAAACCTGGCGATAAAATTATTATTCAACCTCCTGTATATTTTCCATTCTTTTCGGCAATTGAAAATAACAATCGTGTATTGCTTAAAAATCCATTAAAGTTGACCAATGGACGATATTGTATTGATTTTGATGATCTTGAGGGAAAGCTAAAAGAATCAAAAATGATTATTATTTCAAATCCGCATAATCCGGGTGGATCTGTATGGACAAAAAAAGAATTGAAAAGATTAGGAGATTTGTGTGTTGAAAATAATGTTACCATATTATCTGATGAGATTCATGCCGATTTAGTATTTAAGGATTTTAAGTTTACTCCATTGGCTTCTGTTTCAAAGGAAATTTCGGACATTACTGTTACTTTTATTGCTCCAAGCAAAACTTTTAATTTGGCTGCTTTGGCCACATCATCGCTTATTTGCACAAATAAAGAATTAAAAGATAAATACGATAAAGTTTTAGATGCAGTGCATGTAGGAATGGGTAATGTGTTTGGAGCTGTTGCATCGGAAGCTGCTTATAATTATGGTGACAATTGGTTAGATCAACTCATGGAATATTTATCGGGAAATTTAGATTATTTAGAGAAATATTTAAGTGAAAATATATCACTTGTAAAAATGCTGCGCCCAGAGGGTACATACTTAGTGTGGCTCGATTGTTCTGGATTAAAAATGACTGATGAAGAATTAAAAGATTTTATGATTCAAAAAGCAGGCTTAGGATTAAATGCTGGAACTATGTTTGGAACAGAAGGTAAAGGATTCATGCGAATAAATATTGCTTGCTCTATACAAACTCTTAAAGATGCATTAGTTCGTTTAGAAAAAGCTGTAAATAATTTATAAAATTATGGCTGAAAAAGGATTTAATTTAAAAGTTCTTATCCCGACAGACGATGGGATATTAATTTCGGAGAAAGTAATTGAAAGTGCCAGCCATTATTTAATGTATAATGTAAGTAATAGGAGTTATCAGCTGGCAGGAAAGATAAATGTTTCGGAATTCATAAAAGATGACGAAGATTTTTCTGCTAAAATAGATGAGCTGATATTACATTATAAAATTGATAATGTAATAGATTTTAAAGATTTTCCACATAAGGAAATTAATGAAATATTAAATGAACTAATCGATGTAATAGATAAAAAAACGAGCTAATTATTATTAGCTCGTTTTATTATTTTTGAAAACTTTTATTTCTTCTTTTTTTCTTTCTTAGTTTCATTTTCGTCTTCATCTTCATCCAACGCAGAAACTAGTCCACCCGTTAAATTACCATCAAGTTTTTTAATAAATGATTCCTGTTGTTTTTTAAATTTTTTGAACTCATCAACCTGTTTCTCAAGCTCAGCTTCTCTTCTCGCCGATTCTTCTTGAGTAGCTTGAAGCTCTTCCATATTCTGTCGCATTTCTTCTTCTTGAGCTCTCATTTCTTCAGCTTGTTGTCGTGTTTGTTCTAACAAATTTGTTGTGCGAATGTTTACTTTAACTGTTGATAGTGTAGAAGCAATATTTTCACCAACTTTTTCAACGAACTCAATTTGATATTTTTCAAACTCCTTAAAAGAAGCCATTTCTATTACACCATAAACTATCTCGTTTATAACTAATGGAACAATTAAAATGCTTTTAGGACTTTCATCGCCTAACCCTGAAGTTATTGTAATATAGTTTTCCGGAATATCAGTAATGTAAATTGTTTCTGCTTCCTGAACTGCTCTACCTATTAAGCCAACACCTAGTTCTATTTTATTTTCAAGGAATTTTTTACGATCGAATGCATATGCAGCACTCATTTCTATGAATACGTTTTTTTCATCATCATTGTTTACTACAAATAAACCTCCTTGATTGGCATCACAATATTTAACTAAATTACTGATTATTTCATATGAAAGCTTTTCTATGTCATCATTATTTTGTCGCAATATATCACTGTATTTAGCAATTCCTTGAGATGCCCAATTTCTTTGATCATCTTCTTTTTTTCTCCTTGTTTCCTCTTCTGTTGCATGTTTTAAGTTGGTGCGCATCTCAAGTAAAGCATTTCCTAAATTGTCTTCCTCACTTAAAGGTACAAACGGACTTTCAAAATTTCCTTTGCCAATTTCAATTGAAAAATCAGTTGTTTCTTTTAATCCCATAATAAGAGCATTTAGAGCAGCAGCCATTTCTCCAATTTCATCGTTTCGTTCTTTTATTTGTTTTTTTGGCATTTCACCATTACCCATTTGAATTAGAACATTCTTAATTTTCTTAATAGGTTTAATAACTATTTGGGCTAGTATTAAAGCAATAATAATCGAAATAAATACTAATATAACACCCGATGCGAAGATAAAATTTTCAAGATTTCTAAAAGAATCATCCATATGTTGTCTTGCATTTTCAACCTTACTTTTATGTATTTCGACTAGATTTTCTAACTGTTCAATAATATTGTCGCTTAAGATAATAATTTCACCTCCATCTTCAATCTTAGGGTAAATATCATTTCTAAGCATTTCTGTATTACTATAATTTTCAGATGTACTTAATTTATTCATAATATTCTGATGCATTATAAATAAAGTATCACTTATCGAAACATAAATTTGCTCATAAGATTCTTTTTCCTCATCAGCCCATTTATGGGATAAATTTAAAATTTGTTCATTTAATTTTGGAAGGTTAACACGATATAGTTCTCTTAGTTGAATTTTATCATTATTATCTGTTTGGGTTTCTACATATACCCAGTTTTTAATAAGCATTTTTGATGTAACCAACATATTGGATAGTTCAGCTAATAAATTAGCAGAAGGATCATAAACAGTAGAAATTTCTTGGTTTATTTCAAGACTTTTTTTAAGATTACTGTTAATAAGAAGAATGTTAATAAATAAAGCAACAGTAATAATACCAAACCCTAATACTAATTTTTTTGCAATGGTAAATTTGAAATTCATAACTTGGTTATTGAGTGAAAATTCATTACGATTCTAAGATAAGAATATTTTTTTTAGATAGTTTAAAAATAGATTTTTTCTTGGGAATATTTTTAAAACAACAAAAAAAACAGTGATTTATAATTAAGAGCATATAATCAATTTATTATAAAACAGATTTTTTAAAAATTGAGTCGGAATAACTTATATTCTGTAAATATAATCCATGTGCAGGAACAGAAACTCCGGCATCCGACCGATTTTTACTTTCAATTATTTGTATAAAATCCTTAAGTGTAATTTTCTTTTTTCCTATATCAATTAATGTTCCAACAATAGCACGAACCATATTTCGTAAAAATCGATCGGCGGTTATTGTAAACCTTAGTTCATGCTCTTCCAGAGTCCAAAAGGCATGAGTAATTTTACAATTATTCGTTTTTACATCGGTATGTAATTTGCTAAAACTTGTAAAATCTGTAAACAAAGGTAAAAGTTCGCATGCTTTATTCATTAAATCAAGATCTAATATTTGCTGTAAAAAGTAAGATGACTCAATCAAAAATGGATCTTTTTCTTGATGTATAAAATATTGATAAGTCCTGTTAATTGCATCAAATCGGGCGTGAGCATCATTATTTACTTGAAATATTTTTTGTATTGCAATATCTTTTGGTAAAAAGCCATTAATTTTAAATAGTAATTTGGTATCATTTTGAATATCTGATTTAACAGAATCAAAATGAGCAATAAAGAAACTGGCATGAACACCTGTATCGGTACGGCCTGCACCTGTAATTTCTAGATTTTCTTTTAAAATAATCGAAAAGGCATTTGTTAAAATTTCTTGCACAGTAATTGCATTTGGTTGAATTTGCCAACCGTGATAATTTGTTCCTTTATAACATAGTTGTATAAAATATCTGAATTTCATATAAAGAAAATGGGTATTGGTAAACATTTTTAATAGTGTAATCAAAAATAAGGATTATAATTTAATATCAGTCAAACTCACCAGCTTTAGCTTCGTATATAAATTAAATATGGGTAAAAACAAGGAGTTTAATCGCGATTTATCAATGAAAGAGCCAATTTATAGGGTAAAAAAGGTACAAAAACGGTTTTTTGGAAAAGAACCTTATACGAAAGCTGAAAATTCAAATGAAACAAATCCTTTTTTAATGCATAATAATTCAAATATAGCTGAGATTACTTGGGATAGTATTTATAATTCCTTAAGTATTATGCTCCTCATTTTAGACGAAAAAGGAAGATCAGTGAACTGTAATAGTGCTTTTAGAAAATATATTAAGCAACCAAAGAAGAAAATTATTGGTAATTTTCTTCTTGAAATATTATACGGTAAAGGAAATCACCCTCATAATAATGTAATAAATACAACAGAAATTACTAAGAAAAGACAATCTGAAGAAATAAAAGTAAAGAATAAGTGGTTAAAAATATCTGCTGATCCTGTTCTTAATCGAAAGAAAAAAATCAAAAATATTATTATTGTTTTAAAAGATATAACAGAAAGTAAAAACAATATTTTTGAGCTTGAACTCCGAGAAAAAAAATTTAAAGACATAGTAGAACTATCTAATATTGCTATAGAAACGGAAGATATTGAGGGTAATTTAATCTATTTTAATAATCAATTTTCTGAATTATTTGGTTACACCGAAACTGAAATTAAAAATATAACTCATCGTGAATTGATTCATCCTGAGGATTTGCAAATGGTAACAGGAATACATGACAATAGAGTAAATGGACAGAAACAGCCCTCTCGTTATGAATATAGAGGAATAAAGAAAAATAAAGATATAATATACATTGACATTTCTGTTATAAATATAATTGAGGAAAATGGAAAAATAATTGGTACTCGTTCTTATTTAAGAGATATTACTGAGCGTAAAAAATTTATTCTAGATTTAGAATCTGCTTTGGATAGGGCAAAAGAATCTGATCGATTAAAATCTTCTTTCTTAGGAAATATTAGTCATGAAATTAGAACTCCGTTAAATGGTATTATGGGATTTTCAAAGCTTCTGGAAAGGAAAGGAATTACAGATACGGAAAGTAAAAGCTATGGGAAAATTATTAATAGTTGTTCAAATCAACTTTTTACCATTATGCGGGATATTTTAGATATTTCAAAAATCGAAACTGGGCAAATTGAAATTAACAAAAAAACTTTCAACTTGAACGATATTATAGAACTAATATATTTACGTTTCCAACCACAATTTAAATTAAAGGGAATTGAATATATTTTGACTATTAATCCATCCGAGTTAAATGTAGAGCTAAACACAGATATTGGTAAACTTGACCAAATACTTTCTAATTTATTAAATAATGCTTTAAAATTTACGCATAAGGGGAGTGTTGAATTGAGTTGTTTTGTAAAAGCAGATTGTGTAGAGTTTTATGTAAAGGATACTGGAATTGGGGTTGATAAATCAATGCAAGGAAAAATATTTGATAGATTCCGACAAGCCGAACTAGTAATTTCAAAAAAGTATGATGGAAATGGTTTGGGATTATCAATTTGCAAGGGTTTGGTTAAATTATTAGGTGGTCAAATTGGCGTTGAATCTGAAAAAGGACAGGGTTCTACTTTTTATTTCACTATTCCTTTTAATTAGTAATTAGGATATTCTGAAATTGCTTCACAAATTACGCGTGGCCTTAAACAAAAATCAAATAAAAACCATTTTCCCAAATCATTTGTTTTCAAGGTATAGTTTCATGTTTGAATGTAATAAATAGTTTCGTAAATGGAGTTTTGGGTTTTGAATTCCTTCATTTCGCAAGTAAGTATCTGGACTTTACGTTTTGAATTTTAAAGTTTTCTTGACGAACTAATTAACACTAATCAATTTCAATTATAAATTTGTATTTGTTATTAATAATTACTTATAATTTCTTAAAATCCTTTAACATTTTTTAACACATAATTAAACTATCATTGTACCGGTTTTACAATGACAGAAGTAGAATTATTTCAATTATTTTTTAACAAAATTATTTTTATGTATCTTTTCAAAAATTATAAACTATGAACGAGACAGTTGACGTGAAAGAACTGAATGATCGAATAGAGAAGGAAAGTTCGTTTGTTGATATGATTAAAATGGAAATGGGCAAGGTGATTATTGGTCAAAAGCACCTTATTGACTCTCTTTTAATTGGACTTCTTTCTGATGGTCATATCTTACTTGAAGGTGTACCCGGCTTAGCAAAAACTTTAGCTATTAATACCTTAGCAAGTATAGTAGATGTAAATTTTAGTCGTATTCAATTTACTCCTGATTTATTACCTGCTGATTTGGTTGGCACAATGATTTATAGTCAGAAAAAGGAGGAGTTTCATGTTAAAAAGGGTCCTCTTTTTACAAACTTTGTTTTAGCCGATGAAATTAACCGTTCCCCTGCAAAAGTGCAAAGTGCTTTACTTGAAGCAATGCAGGAGCGGCAGGTTACTATTGGTGAAGAAACATATCAGTTACCTCAACCGTTTTTAGTAATGGCAACTCAAAATCCAATAGAACAAGAAGGTACTTATCCATTGCCAGAAGCACAAGTTGACCGTTTTATGCTAAAAGTAGTGGTTGATTATCCTAAATTCGAAGAGGAAAAATTAATTGTTCGTGAAAATATTGCTAAAGAATTTCCAAAAGCAAACACTATTCTAAAACCTCAAAATATTATTGATGCACGAAATGTTGTAAAAGACGTGTATATTGATGAGAAAATTGAGCGATATATTTTAGATATTGTATTTGCAACAAGATTTCCGGAAAAATATAATTTAGAGAAATTTGCTTCGATGATTAATTACGGAGGTTCTCCTCGTGCAAGTATTAATTTAGCTATGGCTTCAAAAGCTTATGCTTTTATTAAGCGAAGAGGTTATGTAATTCCTGAAGATGTACGTGCAGTATGTCACGATGTATTACGTCATAGAATTGGACTTTCATATGAAGCCGAAGCAGAAAATGTAAGCTCTGAAGATATTATTACGGAAATTCTAAATACGGTTGAAGTTCCTTAATGTTTCATCTGTTTTTATGAAAAAAATAATTGTACTTCTGTTAATTGTAATTTCGAGCTTAAGCGTTCTTGGTCAAAGTTTTGTGGGTAAACACAAGTTAGAGATCAAAAAAGAGATGAAAGAAAAATACAAAGAATTCTATTTCTCAAAAGAAGTCTTAGGAAAAAGTAATTTCATCAAATTTGAAGATTTCGATGGTTATCGTACATATCTATTCGTGTTAAACGAAGATGGATATTGTAGATATCAAATGTTAATGTGTGATTATACTCTATTAAAAAAGACAATAGATGCACTTAACCAAAATTTTGAGTACAAGGAAAACTTGGTCTGGTATGATTATACTTCCGGAAAAGAAAACTTTGTTATAAAGATCAAAAAAGAAGAATGGTATTTTTCTGTGATTACAAGGAAGCTCGAAGATTAAAGACTGATGTATAACCAATAAAATTAATTGGACGTGGAAGCTTCAGAATTAATTAAGAAAGTACGAAAAATAGAAATAAAAACTCGTGGCTTATCAAAGAATATATTTGCCGGCGAATATCATAGTGCTTTTAAAGGACGAGGAATGGCATTTAGCGAAGTTCGTGAGTACCAATATGGTGATGATATTCGTAATGTTGATTGGAATGTAACAGCTCGTTATAATAATCCATATATAAAAATATACGAAGAAGAGCGTGAGCTTACAGTGATGTTACTAGTCGATGTAAGTAATTCACGTGTGTTCGGTACACAATCTCAGTTAAAGAAAAACCTGATTACAGAGATTTCGGCTGTATTATCCTTTTCGGCAATTCAAAATAACGATAAAATAGGTGTAATATTATTTTCTGATAAAGTAGAAAAATTTATTCCACCTAAAAAAGGTAGAACGCATATCTTGAGAATTATTCGAGAGTTAATAGAATTTAAACCTGAAAATAAAGAAACTAATATTTCCGAAGCTCTTCGTTATTTAACAAATGTGATAAAAAAAAGAAGTACTGCTTTTCTAATTTCAGATTTTATTGATGACGATAAAAACAATGAACCTCGATTTGATGAAGCTATACGTATAGCAAATAGAAAACACGATATAATAGGCTTAAAAATTTACGATAAACGTGAAAAGGAATTGCCTTCTATTGGTATTATTCGGATGAAAGATGCAGAAACGGGCGAATATGCATGGGTTGATACTACAAGTTTAAATCTTAGAAGAAATTATGCAAATTGGTACAAAAATATGGATGCATCAGTAAATGAAATATTAGTCCGAGCAGGTGTCGATTTTGTTTCAATAGCAACCGATCAAGATTATGTTAAACCATTACTTAACCTCTTTAAAAAGCGATAGCTGAATTGATCTTTGATATGATACGAATATTAAATACATATAAACTTTATATTATCCATATAGTAGTGATGAGCGTATTATTTACTGTTGTTAAAGCTCAAGATGTAACAGTAAAAGCTGAATTGGATACAAGTGAATTTTTAGTTGGAGATCAGATAGGTTTGGAACTAGAAGTTAAACAGCCATTTAATGAATTTGTTGGGATTCCAATATTTAAGGAAGAACTTAATAAACAAGTTGAGATTATAGAGCAATCAGAGCATGATACTACTTTATTGGAAAGTGGTCATTTTATAATAAAAAAACGAATGTTAATTACGGTTTTCGATTCTGGTTATTATGTGTTACCTCCAATTGGATTTTTATATTATAGCGATACCTTAAAATCTGAGCCAATTGCATTTAAAGTCAACGGTGTAGCAGTCGATACATCTCAAGCAATAAAAGAAATAAAAATGCCTAATGCTGCGCCACTTAGTTTTGCTGAGGTATTTCCTTGGGCTAGTGGTGGATTAGGTTTGGCTCTTTTAATTTTTATGATTGTTTATGTTATTCGAAAAATAAAACGAAAAGAGCCCATTCTTGGCCGTTTTAAACCTCGTGAACCTGCTCATATTATTGCCTTACGTGAATTAACTCGATTGAAAGATGATAAACTTTGGCAACACGATAAAATAAAATCATATTACACCATTTTAACAGATATTATGCGAATGTATTTATGGAATCGTTATTCTATACGTACGCTTGAAAGAACGAGTGAAGAAATTTTAGATTCATTAAAAGCTTCTGATTTTAAGGATAAAGAATTATTTGATACATTAAAAGATATATTCTATACATCAGATTTAGTAAAATTCGCAAAATTTAAACCTATTGCAGATGAACACGAAAAATGTATGAATGGAGCATATAGTTTTGTAGACAGAACTAAATTAATTATTGTTGAAAAACCAGAACGTTCGGTAGGTGGGGATGAGGACGCAGAATCGTCTAAAGAATTGCTTAAAGTAAAAGAAGAAAAACTTAATTAAGATTACGAATAAGACTTATGAATAATATAACATTTGCAAATCCTAATTTATTATACTTGTTACTGTTGATAGTACCTGTAATTGTTTGGTATGTGCTAAATTATAAACGAACACATGCCAGCATACAAGTGTCTACAATAAAAGGTATTGGGGAAAATCATATTACATATAAACATATATTACGACATGTTGTATTTGCTTTTAGAGTTATCAGCATTGCTTTAATAATAATGGCAATTGCCCGACCACAATCAACTTTAAGCTGGAAAAACGAAGAATCCGAAGGAATCGATATAATATTAGCATTGGATATTTCCAGTAGTATGTTGGCTCGTGATTTTCAGCCTGATAGAATGGAAGCAGCAAAGGATTTGGCAATTCAATTTATTTCCGGTCGAAGAAATGACCGTATAGGTTTAGTAGTATTTAGTGGCGAAAGTTTTACTCAATGTCCTTTAACTACAGATCATTCAGTACTTATAAATCTATTTCGAGATATTAAAAGTGGTATGATTGAAGATGGAACAGCCGTTGGATTGGGTTTAGCAACATCTGTAAGCAGGTTAAAAGAGAGTGATGCAAAAAGTAGGGTGATAATATTATTAACCGATGGTGTAAATAACAGAGGTGCTATTACGCCGGCAACTGCTGCTGAATTAGCTCAGACTTTTGGAATAAGAGTTTACACTATTGGAGTTGGTACTGAAGGAATGGCGCCATATCCGGTAAATACTCCATTTGGTATTCAGCTTAGAAATATGCCCGTTGAAATTGACGAAGAAACTTTGCAGGAAATTGCTGATAATACTGGTGGTGAATATTTTAGAGCAACAAACAATACTAAATTAAAGGAAATATATGAACAGATTGATCAACTGGAGAAATCTAAAATTGAAGTAAAAGAATTTAGTCAAAAGGACGAAGAGTTTTTAATATTCGTATTATTTGCTGCCTTTTTACTCTTATCTGATATGATTTTAAGAAATACATTATTAAGACAAATACCTTGAAGCCTGCCTGTCGGCTGACAGGTTTAAAGTTCTTAGTTTCGAGTTTAAAATGAATAACTCGGAACTAGAAACTCAGAACTAGAAACTAGATTAGTTATGTTTAGATTTGGAAATACTGAATATTTATATTTATTACTTATAGTGCCGGTTTTAGTCCTGTTATTTGGATTAGCGCAATATTATAAAAAGAAAGCATTAGCTAAATTTGGTGATATGAATGTAATTGAACAGCTTATGCCTTTTGTATCTAAAACTCGTCCTGTTCTTAAATTTATATTTTTAGGGCTTGCTATAATAGCAATTATTTTAGCTTTAGCCGATCCACAGTTTGGGTCTAAGCTTGAAAAAGTAAAACATAAAGGAGCTGAAATAATTATTGCTTTAGATGTTTCGAATAGCATGTTAGCAGAAGATATAAAGCCAAATCGATTGGAAAGAGCGAAATACGCAATTTCTAAGTTAGTCGATGAGATGGAGAATGATAGAATTGGTTTAATTGTTTTTGCAGGCGATTCTTATATACAAATACCTGTAACGTCAGATTATTCTGCTGCAAAAATGTTTTTATCATCAATAAATACCAATATTGTTTCAAAACAAGGAACAGCAATTGGTTCTGCTATTGATCTGGCTATGAATTCATTTTCTCCTGAAAGTGAATTGGAAAAAGCACTAATTGTAATAACCGATGGTGAAAATCATGAAGACGATGCTGTAGAAGCTTCTGAGCTGGCATTTGAAAAAAACATAACAGTACATACCATCGGAATGGGAAGCCCACAAGGAGCACCAATCCCTATCGAAAAGTCTTATGATCAAACAATATTTCAAAAAGATAAAGATGGAAATACCGTAATTAGTAAGCTAGATCAAAAAACATTACAGGAGATAGCTACAGCTGGGAGAGGTGTGTTTATTAGAGCTAGCAATACGCAAACAGGTTTGAATAAGCTTTTCGAGCGTATTAATAAAATGGAGAAAAAGGAAATGGAAGAAAGAATTTATACCGATTTTGAGCATCGTTACCAATATTTATTAGCGATCGCATTATTCTTTATTCTTTTAGATACTTTTATTTCTGAGAGAAAAAGTAAATGGTCAAAAAACTTTAATTTATTTAAAATTAATGCTTAATTTATGAGGTGGATTAAATTAATATTAGTGAGTAGCCTGGCATTGATTGCAATTAATAGTTTTGCACAAAAGGAACGTAAATATATTCGTCAAGGTAATAAGGAATTTGATAATTCCATGTATGAGAACTCTGAGATTTCGTATAGAAAAGCAGCCGATTTGGAAGAAGAAAAATCACACAAAACAGCTTTTAATGTTGGTGACGCACTGTATAAACAAGAGAAATACGAAGATGCAATTAAGCAATTTAATAGTTTAGCCGATTTAGAAATTAGTAAGGAAGAAAAGGCAAAAATCTATCATAACCTTGGAAACTCATTAATGCAAACCGAAAAGTTTAAAGAAAGTATCGATGCATATAAAAACGCTTTGCGTAATAATCCAAATGATATGGATACTAAATATAATTTAGTATACGCACAAAAAAAGCTTGACGAACAACAGAAACAAGATCAAAATCAAGATCAAAACAAAGACGAAAATATAGATCAGGATAAGGATCAAAACCAAGATAAAGAAAATCAGGATCAAGATAAAAATGAGGATAAAAAGGATCAGGAACAAAATCAAGATAAGCAAGATCAAAATAAAGACGAACAAGAGCAACAGCAACCAGAAATATCGAAAGAGGATGCTGAGCGTATTTTACAAGCTTTAGCAGAAGATGAAAAAGATACACAACAAAAAGTAAAAGAACAAAAGGCAGCTGCAGCTAAAGTTAAATCAGAAAAGGAATGGTAAAACTTAATTAGTAATTTCGAACCAGCCTGGCATTAGTCAGTTTAATGATATAAAAATGAAGAATTGGTATTTTATAGTCTTTCTAATATTATTTGCTAAATGTGCATTTGGACAAGATGTTAGATTTGCAGCATCGGCACCAGAGGTGGTTGAGTTGGGAAAGCAATTTAGATTAATGTATACGGTAAATGCTAAGGCAACTGATTTCTCGGCACAAGCTGTAGATGGTATCATTGTATTGGCCGGACCCCAAACTTCACAAGCAAGTAATGTGAGTATAGTTAATGGTAAAGTTTCACAGAATTTTGAATTAAAATATACATATATTGTACAAGCCAAAAAAGAAGGATTAATAACTATTCCACCGGCCGAACTAAAAGTCGATAGGAAAATTTATAAGTCGAATCCCATAAAGATTGAGGTAATAAAAGGTTCTCAATCACAATCACGAACTTCAACAACAACGGTAGGATTAAATCAAACTAAGACCGCGACAAATACAAACAATACATCCGACTTATATATTAAAATTACAAGCTCTAAAACAAAGGTTCATCGAGAAGAACATTTAATTGCAACAATTAAATTGTATACAAAAGTATCTATTGTAAATTTTGGGAATTTTAAACTACCAACTTTCGACGGTTTTATCACTGAAGAGATTTATGCACCGAACACTATTGAATGGTCACGAGAGAACATAAATGGTGAAATTTATAATACAGGAATTCTAAGAAAATATATTTTGTTTCCTCAAAAAACAGGTAAAATAACAATCTTACCTACCGAATTGGAAATAGCATACCGTGAAGCTACAAATAAAAGATCAAGAAGTATGTTTGATGAGTTTTTTGGTAATGTTGATAGTGAATCGCGAAATGTAATAAGTAATTCGGTTGTAATTAATATTGCTGATTTACCAGGAAATAAACCATTTAATTTTTCAGGCGCTGTTGGGCACTTTAAACTTGTCGCATCTGTTGATAATTTAAGTGCTAAAACAAATGAAGCTGTAAATTTAAAGGTGAAAATTTCAGGAAATGGAAACTTAAAATATATTAGTGCTCCTAAAATAGATTTTCCATCAGATTTTGATGTATACGATCCAAAAGTAAATGATAATATAAAGTATTCAGAAAGTGGTGCATTAGGTTTTAAAGGTTTCGAATATCTTATGATTCCGCGTCACGCAGGTGATTTTACAATTCCTGCTTTTAAATTTTCTTATTTCGATACGGAAACAAATCAATATAAAACTCAAAAAACAGACCCTTTTAATATTAAAGTTTCTAAATCAGATGGAGATACTACCCTTACTGTATCAGCTGCTTTTACAAAAGAAGATTTAAGGTTTTTAGGGCAGGATATCAGGTTTATTAAAACGAATAATGTTAAGCTGCAGAAAACGAATCAATTTTTATTTGGTTCTAGAACATATTATTTTGCATATATATTTAGTTCTCTATTATTCTTCTTAATATTCTTAAGTCGTAAAAAGAAAATGAAGGAGAATGAAAATGTGATGCATGTTAAGAATAAGAAAGCTAATAAATTTGCAAAAAAACGATTGAATAAGGCTTCGGGTTTTATGAAGCGAGATTTGAAGGAAGATTTTTACGAAGAATTGGTGAAAGCAATGTGGGGTTATTTGAGTGATAAGTTAGGAATTCCTGTTGCAAAATTATCGAAGGATAATGCCAAAAGCGAAATGATTAGTAAAAAGGTTGATGAAGAATATATTAACCAAATACTTAATATCATTGATCGCTGCGAATATGCACGATACGCACCTGTTACAGATGAAACTAAAATGGATACCGTATATAATGATGCAATAAAGGTTATTAGTAAGTTACAACAAAAGCTTAAATAGTTGAATTATGAAAAAGGTGATTTTTCTTATATTTTCCATTTCTACGGTGTTTTATGTAAATGCACAAGAAAACGATAGTTTAATAGTTAAAGCAAATGATTATTATGTAAATGGCAAATATCAAGATGCTATTAGTATTTATGAAAGCATATTAAATTCAGGATATGAATCACCTGATTTACATTATAATATTGCAAATGCCTATTATAAACAAAATATTGTTGCCCAAGCTATATTGTATTATGAAAAGGCGCTTCAACTAGCTCCAAATGACGATGATATAAATTATAATCTTGAATTGGTAAACAGACTGGTAATTGATAAAATTGAAGTTTTACCTGTATTTTTTATTACCGGATGGATTCGAAGTTTACAAAGAATATTCACCTCTAATTTATGGGCAATTATTAGCCTTGTAAGTTTTATTCTAGCATTAATCTTTATTTCAATGTATTTATATAGTCGAAATTTAAGATTGAAAAAACTTTCCTTCGGATTTGCTTTTTTTATAGTTATCGTTTTTACTATCTCTTTAGTATTTTCTTATCAACAAAAACATGCAATATTAAGAGAAAATACGGCAATTGTAACAAGCCCATCGGTAACAGTAAAGAGTTCTCCCGATGAAAGCGGTACAGACCTATTTGTTGTTCATGAAGGAACAAAAGTTTCGATTGAAGATAAAATATCTGATTGGAACGAAATAAAACTTAGTGATGGGAGCAAAGGTTGGTTAAAAACAGAGAATATTGAAGTAATATAAAAGTTCCCAGTACTGTATTTCCCCGCTAATTGATTTTACAATTCGACATTGGACACATTTTAATTTATGCCACAGTTCAATTGCAACTAAACTGTGTCATAAATTGTTATTGATTCTATTTTATAAGAATTTTGTTACTTTGTAAGACTTTAGTATCATTGGTAAGCCTATAAAAATATAATCCTTTAGGCAATTGCTCAATAGTAATTTGCTCATTGTTTGAAATCTCTCGCTGTATTACGGTTTTTCCCTGAATATCAATTAGCTCAAGGTTTAAATTGTGATAATCATTCCCAAAATCAGGTATAATAGACAAAAAGCAGGCTGTTTTTTTAAGCATATTTTGTAATGTAATTAGGTCTATTATTTTTGTTTTATCATGTTAATAAATGTAATTTGTTTCTGTGACTGGTTCCGGATAATTTTTTTCTTAACTACTTGTAAGAATTTTACAATAATAAAATAAATCTAACATAAATAATTTTATTTTTTATGTGTTTGACCTCAAAACTGTAAAACGATGAGTAAAAAATACTCAACAGTTTTTTATATCGACATTAAAAACCAATCAAATGATTTACTAAATTTTCTTAAACCTAAACCAGGAACTTAGTACTAATAACTTTAATTCCATTCTGACGATAAAAAGATTATATTTTCGATCAATCGCGTCCTAAATAATTATAAAAAGAGAGAAGAAGTTTAAGTATCTCAAATTATCTTTGAGTTGCACAACCAAAACTTTTCTCTCATGACAAATTTAAATTTATTCTCTCAGAT
>JAQIBH010000053.1 GCA_027859205.1 Bacteroidales bacterium
TAATGCCTCAAAATTTGAATGTGCGGTAAGTAAAATTCTATTCGGTTCTGGATTTAATTCTATAATTTTTTCAAAAAATTCAACACCGGTCATTTTAGGCATTGCTTGATCCGAAATTACTAAATCAATCTTTTCCTTTTTAAATAACTTTAAACCTTCCTCTCCAGAAATGGCAGTGTAAATATTATAATCATCTGAAAATGTTTCGGAAAGTAAAAACAAGTTCATATCCTGGTCATCGACATATAATATTGAGTATTCTTTCATTGATATTTAAATTTTTTAAAATTAAATAAAAAAATCATTTTTATAATAATTAAGAATAATTATTATACCCACAAAAAATCTTTGCAAAACATAGTTTTTTATTATACAAAATCATTCGTGAAATTATCTGTTCAATATTTCCCTTTTGTATAAGTTAAATTCTGATTTTACATAAATATACTAATATAACAAGGAATTATCATAATATACAAATATGTTCTAAATTGTATTTGTCTTTTTTAAATAAAACATAACATAATTAATGTAAATATTTAATACTGCTTACTACTAAAATGTATTTATTCGTCAGAAATCTCCAAGAGCAAATTTCGGTAGGCAGAAAACAATTTCGATTTTGATACATACCTGTATATATTGTATTGCCAATTAAAGAATAATTGATGCTCTGATTGTTTCAAATTTATTATTATCTCCTTTGCGGTATTTGTATTTATTAGGCTATATTTTGTGGAAAAATAATTAGCAGAAAGATCTTGCAAAGATTATTTCATAAGCCTAAATTGATTAAGAATTTAACTCTTAAATCAAAAATTTAATGATTTTTTCACTTAAAGTAAATAGGTATTAGCTCTGTTCAATTATTAATTGACAGTTAATTAAGTTAAGGCTAACTATACAAAATCTGTAATAAGTATCGAGTACAAAGTATAAAGACGCAAAATATCAATTTTTCTTGATACTTGATACTAATATCTCTATACTTAAGCCAAATAAGAATACAAGGACACAAATAGTTTACAATGTACTTTTATCCTAAACTCATTATTTAATAGTCAGAAACTTGAACTAAAAGGTCTCGATAATTATTAAATATTTTTGATTTCGAAACAAATCCTACATACTTTCCATCTTTCATAACAGGAAGATTCCAAGCATTGGATGTAGTAAATTTTTTCATAACACAATCCATATTATCAGAAACATCAACAATTTCGGGAGGAGAAATCATAACGTCAGAAACAAAAGTGTCGTCATATTTCTCGCGTTTAAACATTACTTCCCTTATATTATCGAGAAGTACAATTCCAACTAACTCATCATCGTTATTTAAAACCGGGAAAATATTTCTTTTCGATTTCGATACAGATTTTATAAGTTGCCCAAGAGAATCATCTATTCCTACGGTAACAAAATCCTTTTCAATAACTTTTTCCAATTTCAGCAAAGTAAGAACAACCTCATCTTTATGATGTGTAAGTAATTCTCCACGTTCCGCTAAACGATGAGTATAAATAGAGTGTTTTGTAAACCATAAAATGGTTAAATATGCAATTGTCGATGTAATCATTAAAGGAATAAACAAAGCATAACCGCCAGTAATTTCAGCGATAAGAAAGATAGCTGTTAAAGGAGCATGCATTACTCCAGCCATTAAACCAGCCATTCCTACTAATGCAAAATTACCTTCTGGCAGTTTAACAAATCCAAAAGAATTAATAAAATGAGAAAGCCAATAACCTGTAACTCCACCAACAAATAAAGTAGGACCAAAGATGCCCCCAACTCCACCACTACCAGTTGTAAATGCCATTGCAACAACCTTTAATAGAATCAACGCCCCAAGATAAATTAATATATACCATTGGTTCTGCATTACAAACGTAAATATGCCATCCTTTGGCAAACCATCTACGTTCCCATTTAACATAGATTGCAAAGTTTTAATCCCTTCACCATAAAGCGATGGAAATATAAATATTAATCCTGCCAAAACAGATCCCCCAATCGTAATCTTAAGGGCGGTATTTTTAATCTTATTTAAAGCTGATTCAATTTCCATTGTTGTTTTTGTAAAATAATAAGAAATTAAACCAGAAAGCAGACCAAGCAAAATATAAAATGGGATATTACTTAATCCGAAAGGTTCTGTATTAACAGCCGATAAAGCAACACCCTCACCCATTAAAAAATAAGCTACAGTAGCTCCTGTAACTGAAGATATTAATAATGGAACTATTGAAGCTAAGGTCAAATCCAGCATTAATACTTCCAAAGTAAAAATCATTCCAGCAATTGGGGCTTTAAAAATTCCACCTAATGCTCCGGCAACACCACACGAAAGTAATAAAGCAATCGATTT
>JAQIBH010000190.1 GCA_027859205.1 Bacteroidales bacterium
CCCGAGCCTAAACCAAAAAAACATGCATCATATTTTTCTGTAAAATACCCAAAATCTTCCGACCATCTAAATGGTTTTTCAATATACTCTATATCTAAATCAATATTTTTTGCCGATTGCTCAACTATATCAACACATTCATCATTATTCACTGTTGCCGGAAATGCTTCGCTATACGAAATTTTACAGCCCAAGTTTTCTGTTTTAGATATTTCCGTTATTATTTTTTCACAGTGATGCGTTAGCAATTCCATATCTTCGTTTTGGAAAGAGCGTAATGTAATTCTCAATTCAGCATAGCCTGGAGCAGTTCCAAAAGATATCTCACCCAACTGAATGTGAATAATGGTAAGCAAAACAAAATCATTAAACAGTTCTTTTTTATTTCTCAGATTATGCAGCTTTATAATAATTTGAGAAATGGCATCAGCCGGACTAATTCCATTTTGTGGTTCACCCGCATGGGCTGTTTTTCCTGTAAGCTTAATAGTCATGCCTTTTGAAGCAGAGGCAAAACTCCCTTTTTTAAGCACTATTTTATGTTTTTCATATCCGGGCACATTGTGAAGTGCGAACATATAGTCGGGCTTAATATTTATGAATTTAGGATTTTCTACTACATCTCGAGCGCCTTGTTCTACTTCTTCGGCAGGTTGAAACAATAAAATTGCGCTTCCCGAAATAGGTCGATTTTCGGAAATATTTTGAGCTAACCCGGTTAAAATTGCCATATGTCCATCGTGTCCACAAGAATGAGCAATATGATCATTTAATGATGTGTATTCTACACCCGATTTTTCTTGAATGGGCAAAGCATCCAACTCTGATCTGAATACAATAGTTTTCCCTTTCACTTTTCCATTGAAAACAAATGCTACTCCTGTTTCTCCAAGTTTAATAATCTCGTTAGGATTGTATTTCTCAATAAAGTTTAATATTCGTTCAGAAGTATTATACTCATCATTGGAAACTTCCGGGTATTTATGTAATTCATGCCTTAAAATTATTATCTCCTGGTTCATATTATTATTTTAATAAAAGATGTAATAAATTTATTTTTTATGAAATTTTTGAATAAAAACAAAAACAATTGCCGAAAGTGTTATCCCAAAGAAATTTGCATCTAAACCAAAAGGCAATGTAATTTCGGCTAAAATTAGCATTAAAGTAGTTCCTCCACCAAACAGCATTGAATATAGAGCCGCTTTCGAAGAAGGATTTTTCAGAAATAGAGTCCCCAAAACGGGCACAAATAATCCTGAAACCATAAAGGCATAAGAATAAAGCATCAAATCAAGTACATTTTGCATCATCGTAGCTAGAAAGATTGCCATTATCCCAATAACCAATGTTGCTAATTGTGAATATTTAATACTCTTGGTGTTTTGCTTTGAAAGCCTTAATATATCTGTCGTAAAATTCCCCGATGCTGCCATCAAACAACTATCAGCGGTTGACATTATTGCCGAAAAATAAGATGACATAAGCAATCCCATTAATCCGATAGGGAAAATATGTGTTAAGAGTAGCGGTAGGCCTATTTCTTCATCAATGGGGCTTCCTGGAGCATATCCAAATTCAGTAAACATTCCTTGCTCAAAAGCCACTCTGCCCAATAATCCTAAGCTAACCCCCATAAAAGCCATAACAGGCCATTCGAACAAGCCCGCTATAAACCAAGCTTTTTTTGCTGTTTTTTCATCTTTAGAAGCATAAATCCTTTGATACAAAGTCATTCCTACAAACCAAATGGGAACAATCGTAATTAGCCAGTTAACAAATTGAACAAAACTAATATTGGTAAGACTTAGAAAGTTATCGGGCAAGTAAGTTCTAATTTCTTCCCATCCTCCAACTTTAATAAAGCCTAATGGAATACCTACTAATATTAGACCAACCATTAGAATAATCCATTGGACGGTATCGGTATAAATAACGGCTTTTAATCCGCCAAGAACCGTATAGCCAATTACTATGACTCCCATTAATAATACTGCATCTACAATAGTAATAGAGGGGAAGGTTGCGGATGCTAATTTAGCACCAGCTAATATTTGAGAGCTGGTGAATCCGATATAGCCAATCAAGGAAATAATGCCTGCTATTAGAGCTACTTTAGCATTGTAGTAATGATTAAGAACCTCAGGAAAACTTAAAAAGTTGTGTTTTTTAGCCAGCGGGTATATTCTGGGAATGAGTACAACAGCACTAACCCAGGCTCCAATTAAGCCGGTAAAAAGCATCCAACTGCCAGACAGACCAATCAAAAAACCTAGACCTCCCAGTCCTATGGAGAATCCGCCACCTACATCCGTAGCAACTACAGATAATCCTATATGTAAGGAAGACATTTTTCGACTTCCCACATAATAGTCATCTTGTGATTTATTGCGTTTTAGAAAATATATGCCCACACCAAGCATGGCAAGCATATAAAGTATAAAGATTAAAATATCAATTATGTGAATATGCATAGCTATTTTTTTAGTCTCATTTCAATATATTTACTGCTAAAACCAACTTTTTCATATAAAAATCTTGCTGGGTTTTCAGGCTCAACATGTAATGCAATATCTCCTTCTGATAAATTAATGGTTTTTTTCATTAGCACTTTTCCTATTCCCTTGCCTCGGTGATCTTTATGTGTTGTTATGTAAACAAGTATATTTTTCGGAATATAATCTTTCATTCCCATTTGGTTTACAACTACTACACCTGATATTTCATTTTCTAAATATGACACTAAAATAAATCCACCAAAAGAAGTTGTTTCTTTCAATGCGTAATCAATGCATTTTTCTATATCTGATTTTGGGTCTCCATATTCTTGTAAGTTGTCAAATAGAAAATCAATCAAGCTTTCTTTTTCTTTTAAATTCGGTTTGTTCGTAGTATTAAATACTCTTGTTAGAATCCTAAAATATTTTCCCTTTTTATCCAATTAATAAATTTTGTAGATTATTATAATGTTTTTTTTAGATATGCAAATCTTTTCCCAAATGGTAGCTAACGGTCCTGCCATAACAGTAGTGCGGGTTTTCGCCGCGTTTCAATATCCACCGTTAATAAAGTTTAAAAGTAGTAAAAAGCTTGCACACTACCAAGCCCCCGCATTATCTGTTGATGGCATGTTATAAATTGGCCGCCAATTCTAACCTTGTCAGTTTAGTAGAAAATATCAACGAAGTACAAAATTGTTTTGGTTTTTTAGAAATGCAAATTGCTCGTTAGGGCAAAAATACGTGCTTTCTTGCAATTAGCTTATGCATGGGGACTATATAAATCGAAAATGCGCTTGCAAGTGCGATGGTTAAGGGTTCATGTTAAATTTTGCATCATCTTGTTTTCAAGCAATATCATTATTTACCAATAAGAATAAAAGGCGACCAGTAAAATGGATGCGCATATTTTCCTTCATCAATCATTTTAAGTTTTGCCTGTTGTAATGCTTGTGAAAATTCTTGTTTTTCTTGTTCTTCTTCGAGTAAGTTTTTGTAAAAATCAATCATTAAATCCGACGTAGAATCGTCAGCAACTTTCCAAAGCGAAACGATGATATTTTTACTTCCTGCGTACAATAGTGCCCTTGTTAATCCTATTAATCCTTCTCCCTTTTTAATTTTTCCCAGACCAGTTTCACAAGCTGACAAGACTGTTAAATCGGCATTTAATTTCAGATTATAAATTTCGCCGGAATATAATATTCCATCTTCACTTAAAGTTGAGTCCTGTGCCAAAAATATTCCTGAAAGTTCTGGTTTTTCTGTATTCACAAAACCATGCGTAGCAAAATGAAGGTATTTATAGTCTTTCAATCCTCCGGATTTTATAAAATCCTCATTTGCATTCTTTTTGATTTGTACTAAAGCCTTTTTACCTTTTTCTTCGAACTGCTTAAAAATTTCCTGTACCTCAGTTTCTGTGCCTGGCAAAGGGCTAACATATCCACCATCAATAAGTCGGCCACGAGTTCCTATAGAATCATTCATCTCCGAATCAAATTCACTCAACAATTCACGTGTTCGTAAAGTTAAACCGGCCGTATTTGAATCGTCGAACACCGGAGCAAAAGCCAACCAATCTTTCAAATGGGTGGTCTCTATTTTCTTGGCCATTTCCTTTAGAAAAGTTTTATAAAATAAGTTCGCTGAATAGGAATACGAAATATTGTATTTTTTTATGAAATAAGGTAATTCTTTCCAATCCTTTTCTCCTGCTTGTTCAGTTAATAGGGTCTCAAAAGGAATCATGCTTAATTCGGCATCAGGAATTATGATCAGGTTCTTAATACCTTCATGTATGGTCTCAGGAATGAGTTTTTTAAAGAATTTATAAGCATAATTTTTATAAGTTTCTGCAAACTTTTTGCTGTTTGTATAAATTAGTCCATTACGATAATACTTAATAGTATCTGCAAAATTATCAATATTAGGAACGGTATTAATATCCAAACTATTTTGGGTAATAGTAAAGATGGTAATGGTGCTATCTCCGGTAAAATAACTGATCATAGCTGTTTTATCATCAAGAATTTCTTGAATATCTTCCACGCTTGCTGGTTTACAATTATATTTCAATTCAAAATAATTAGGATAATTATTTTCGAAATCAGTTATTAATTTATCGTATTGACGATTCGCGTTAAACAACTTATCATTAAATATTATTTCCTGAGCACTATCGGGTTGCTCGGCAAATATTCTTTTATAAAGAGAAATATCTATTTGTAATGTATGCTCTTTTTGTAATAAAGTATCCGGGATACCAGCAAATTTTTGTGCTTCAGCTCCAGCTAATGCTTCCAGTAAAACAGAAGATTTGTTTTTCTCAGAAAAATAAAATGCCAGATCTTTAAACTGTGAAACATATTTCTTATCACCCTGTTCAATAAGTTTATAGCAAACATCAATTGCTCCTTGGTAAACTTCTGTTGCTAACTCACCTAGAGCAAGTTTATCTGATTTTGTTGTAATTTCCTGGCGCACCAGATTTATTAAGGTATCACAGGCATGATAGTGACGAAGAGCAAGTTCTTGACCTGAAAGTTTTTTAAAGCCTGTTAGATCTTTATTATTGTTTGCTAATATATTACTCTTTGCTTGTAATGCTTCTAATAAATATTCCCAATTTAAATAATCTTTTATTATCGGAATAGAATAAATATTTAAAGTGTCATTAAAATTCCTAAAACTGCATGCAATTGCTTTTTGATAGTATTGTAAAGCATAATTATACTCGTTTTTATTCCAATAAATAATCCCTACATTATTATAACTTAGTGCTAAAGAAGTGTGCTTTTCGCCTAATAAATCTTTTTTTATTTGTAAAGTCTTAAAATAATATTTTAGTGCCATATCATATTCATTTTTATGATAATAAACAACTCCTATATTATTGTAAGCATCTGCAACATAAATATGGTTTTCCCCGTATAATTTCTTAAAAATTTGTAAAGCTTTAAAAAAATAATCTAGTGCTTTATCATATTCGTTTTTTTGATCATATATGCTCCCTACGTTAATATAACTTATTGCTACAGAAGTATGCTCTTCTCCAAGTAAATCTTTTTTTATTTGTATTGCTTTTAAAAAATAATCCAAAGCTAAATCGTTTTCGTTTTTATTATTGTAAACTACCCCAATATTATTATAATTATCAGCCACCGAAGTATTGTTTTCTCCAAAAAGTTCTTTCCTTACTTGTAAAGCTTTGAAATAATATTGCAATGCCAAATCGTATTCATTCCGACTATTATAAACATTCCCTATATTATTATAGCTATTCCCTACACCAGGGTGTTTCTCTCCAAATAAACTTTTATACATTTCTAGTGCTTTAGAATAATACTCTAGTGCCAAATCATATTCATTTTTATTATTATAAACAATTCCTACACCAATATAATTATTAGCTAAATAAATATTTTTATTGCCAAACAGTTCTTCCCAAATTTTTAGAGATTTAAAGAAATATTGCAAAGCTAAATCATATTCATTTCTACTATTATAAACATTTCCAATATTATGATAACTTTTTGCAACATCAGTATGCTTTTCACCAAGTACTTCTTCCCTTATTCGCATAGCTTTTTTCCAATAAAATAAAGTTGAATCACTTTGTGATTGGTAATAATATTGGACTCCTAAAATATTATAGGTATTAGCAACAATAGCATCTTTCTCATCAATATGTAATAATGTCTTTTCAATTGCTGGTTTAATTATAGCAATTGCTTTATTAAGTTGCCATTGTTTTTGAAAGCATTCTCCATGTTTTGTTTCGCTTTGCAAATATTTTCTCCACTGACTATGTATTTCAAATAGAGCACTTGCTTTTTCAAAATATATAATGGCGCTGTCGAATTGTGCACTGTCCTGTAAAAAACTAGCTTCAATGAAGTAATTATTTGCTAATGTTGTATCTATTTTGGTGTCTTGAGCAAAGGAAATCTGGGAACATATTAAAAAAACGAATTGAGCAGATAATACTTTAATAGCTTTCATAATTATTAAGTATATATGTTAAATTTTAACAAATTACGATAAAAATAAAACAAACAAAAATTTGGAAGTCAATAATCTGCCTTACTTTAAAGTGATAATATACAATTACAACTGCGCCCAGCGGGCGTAAGCGCATAAGAAAAACTAAAACAATTTTCAATCATACTTACTGAACCAATCTCGATAAATTAAGTATGGTCTCGTGTTAAAATAGGTTGACTATTTTTCGCTATTATTTTTTAAAGATAATTCATTTTTTTGTTTTCTTTTAAATACATAAGATGGCAGTTTATATTTTCAATTCAAAAGTGCATCTATGGGTGTAAGCATTTTGCAGCTACGATGCGGTCTTTTGTGATTATAGATAAATATTGATTTTTTAATTTCAAATAGAGCTACTAAATGATTTTTAAAGCCATCGCCGATTGAAAACTCCTGTTTTAAGACTCCGTTGACTTGTTCCGCAATGGCGTTTTCATAAGGATCAGGGTTTTCAGTCATACTTATTGCTACTTGATTCTCTATGAGAGTTTGAATGTATTCATTGCTGCAATATTGAAAACCTCTATCTGAATGATGTGTCAACTTTCTCTCTGGATGTTTACTTTGTTTTAAAGCTGTTTTAAGAGCTTTAGTTGTTGATTCAGCTTTCATGTTGTCCGATAACTCAAAGCCCACTATTTGCTTTGAATAAGCATCTATAATCAAATGTAGATAATTAAAACCATCGTCTGTTTTTATGTAAGTAATATCGGCAACCCAAACTTGCTCTGTTTGACTTATTTCTATTTCTTTTATCAAATTCGGATATTTCTTGAAACGATGTCGTGAGTTGGTTGTTATAACCGACTTCCTTTTCTTTTTAACCAACAATCCATGTTCTTTCAATATGTTATTTAGCTTACATCTTCCTATTTTGATATTCATATTTTGTAAATCATTTTTTATTAAACAGTAAACTTTTTCTGTACCTAAAAAGGGCTTAGTCTAAATCCTTTAGATAAGTCAAGAATAAATATTTGGAATTAAATATTCCCTTATACTAAAATTATTAAATTCCTAATGGATACAACTAAACCATTGGAGATTAAAAATCTAAAGGTTTTGAATACGAATAAAATTTGTTTAGTTAGCAAGCTCTAAAAAGGGAATTATAAACATCAAATAATATTCAGAATTCAAAATTTCAATATCCAAACTTGTCACCAGAAGAAAAATAGCTCAATCAAATCATTGAAATTTGAATATTGAGTTTTGTAATTAGTTATAGTTGAAATTTTCCGAAACTAAAGTAGCTGCAATGAAACCAACTGCATGTCAGGCAAGTTTGCAAGTTATTAACCATTAATTAGAAAATAAACATCTGATTATTTGGATTTGTCATAAAAAGGTATATCTTAATGCTATGCAAAGACGCGATATAATTATAGTTATAATTCTAAGTTTACTTGTCGTAATATTTGCTACTCAAAATGCCGAAGTAGTTAATGTCCAACTGTGGATTGTTAAATTCAAAAGCTCATTGTCGCTCATAATAATTGCTTCTCTTATTATAGGTGCACTAATAAGTTGGTTGTTTATACTTAAAGAACTAAGAAAAAGGAAAAAGGCTATAGTTGAAAAGAACAGTATCATAAAAAAACTCAAAGAGGAACAAGCTTCTAAAGATCCTTTTAATATTGATATATAATTGGATTTTATAGTACTTTGATTTAATCGATTACACTAATATAACTGCTGTATTAGTTTTTTATGTCAAAGAAAAACAGGAGTTTAATATTAGGTATTTGTGATAAAAAAATAGTTTCATAACAAATAAGCCAACAGGGCATTTATATAATTGAAATAAACATTAAATTTAAAATGAATAAATTATGAAAATTTACAAAAAAAAGTATTTAACAATAATTACAATTTTAATAATATCTATAATTATTGGAGCATGTTCCAGTAACGAATCAAAAAAGGAAGCACAAAAGTTACTCGAAAAACAAGCAAAAGTATTGGAAGTAGAAAAAAAAGTAATGGATGAGACCTTTGATAAGGTAAAGATTGTGAGTGATTCGCTGGAAAAAGAACAATTAGAGTTGCTCGAAAAGAAAAAGAAGATTGAAAAAAATCTTGAGAAATTCGACGCCGAAAAGGAAGAGTTTACTAAAGATATTAAAAAACAAAAACAGCAAAATCTTGAAAATCAAATTGCAGATTTAGAGAATCAGTTAGAGGTAATTAATAGTGAGCTTTCCAGCTTGCAAGGGAATGATAGTAAACTAATAAAAAAGGAAGATACACTTCTGATGAAGGAAAAGCAACTCAGTGAGCAAAAATCAATAGCCAAAGAAAAATTAGTAACAGGAATTGATAAAATTGACTCAAGACTGGATAAAATTGAGCATCAAAGTTTAATAAAGCAAAAAGAAATTTCTATAAACGAACAAAAAATAACTTTAGCTCAAAAAAAGATTGAACTTCTGGAGGATGAAAAAAATATCTATTACAGAAAGAAAAATGAGATTATAAAAAACAATGGTGATGATGCCGAATTGGAAAAGTATAATCTGCGAATTACTGAGATTGACGGATATTTATCAGACGAACAAAATAAGATAAAAAATGCCGAGAGTAGTATTAACTCATTAAAGAGCTGGTTAAAAGATGCGGATGATCTTGAGGAAAAACTAAGAGCGATGATGGAGGAAGAGTATGATAAAAATGAAACAATAGAAATATTCATTAAAGAAGAAACAGTCAGATTAAACAAAGAAAAAGAAATTCTGGATGAGAATGTGAGCCAGTTAAACAGTGAAAAAAGTAATTTGAAAAGTAAACAATCTTTAATTAATGAAAAATTAGCGAATCTTGATGACGAAACTGAAATAGTTAAAAGTAAAGAATTATCTGCAATACTTGCTGAAAAATCTATTATTGAACAGGAAGAAGCAAAATTGTCAGATAAAGAAACAGAATTAATAGAAGACAGTGAAGCTCAGTCTGAAGCAAAATCAACTGACAAAACTGTCTTTGGTTCAGATGCTTTAAAAGAGTTAGAAAAAGTGTTAGCTAAGAAAAAAGGGGAAATTGACAAATTAAGAAAAGAAGTTGCAAATGACGCAAAAATACTTGCCGAGCAACAAGCAGAAATTGAAACTAAACGTTCAAAGAATGTTAATGTTTTTACGAAATCACTATCTTCTATTGTTATTATAGGAATAATTTTACTAATTGTTCTGTACGTAATTGGCAAAAGAGGAATGGAAAAGAAGAAAGCTAAAAAATAATTTGTAATAATAATAAGATCTAAATAAACTAAAAATGAAAAACGAAGAAAAACAACAAGATAAGGTTAAAAAAACAGTTTCAAAAGCTAAAAAAACAGTTCAGAAAAACGCTAAAGAAACCAAGGAAAAAGTAGAAGAAAAAACTGCTCAAATAAAGGAAAAGGTACAGGAGCAAGCAACAGATGCAAAGGAAAAAGTTAGTAGTAAAGCTTCAGAAAAACAGGATGATAAAACAAAAGAATCCGCTTTTTGGGATGAAGCTAAAGAAAATGTTAATGAAGGTGCGAAAATTTTTGGAGATGAAGCTAAACATTTAGGTAAAAAACTCGCATCTTATTCTGAAACTATTTTTGGTAAAATAAAAGATAATACAAAAGATGCTTTTAAATACGGATTGGATTTAACAAATGAAGGAGTACAACATGCTCAGGAAATGGCCGAACATTTAAAAGATGATTTTGAAATAAGGAAACTGAATAATAAAAAGAAAGAGGTTTCGACTCAGCTTGGAATTAAATTTTATCTGGAAATAAAAAATAACGACAATGAAATTCCCGATAATCTGTTAAAAAACAAAGAGGTATTATCTTTACTTAAAGAATTGGAAGATATTGATAAAGAGATTTTAAAACGTTCAGAAGAAACTGTGAAATAAAAATTAAAAACTATGAAAAAAATTAATACTCAGTCAGTAGTCAACATTACTCTTGCATTATGGGTAGGAATT
>JAQIBH010000014.1 GCA_027859205.1 Bacteroidales bacterium
GGGTTAGTAATGTTTTTTATTGGAACACCGCCAGCACACATATAAGCATCACCAATGGTTTTTATTTTTTCAATTTTATATTTCTTAACTATTGAATTAAAGTGAAATATTATTTGATCCAACTCATCTATAATATCTGAAGTGCTAGTTTGTTCTGCAATCTTCTTGAATCCCTGAATATCAGCGTATAATACAGTCGCCATTTCGAATCGTACATTTCGATTTTTAATTTGGCTACTAGCTTCTTTGGTAATGACATCTGGAGGTAAGGATGAAATAATATTGTCTAATTTCGTATTTTGCTTTAAAAGTTTCGCATTTTCATCGCATAGATCTTTTACTTGATTCGAAAATTCTTTATTTTCTCTTAATAAATCTGCAATTTTAAATAAAAGCTTTTGTTCTTGTTCCTTATCCATTTTTAATGTCTGGTTGGATTTTAGTAACTCCCTACCTTAATGATAAATTTGTCTAAATTTAAAAGAAAATACCAATAAAGCATAATTTTTTATACTTAGTTTATTACAAAAAGGTTTGTTATTTTAACTATTTTTTATGGACGTTTGCTAATGATGGTGTAAAACTATAGATCCATAGGATAGAATTGTAATTTTTTTTTAAAAAGGAGCCTAATGTTTAATTACTTTTTTCGTAATCTGAAAATCTGATGTTGAAAGTTGAATAAAATATATTCCTTTTGGCAGTTGATTTACATCAAAATAATCGTTTATAACTAGTTTATTTACAATATGGTTAAATATGTTAATTTCTTTTGTAAAAACGTAATTTCCAAAAATATTAAAGATATTTAATTTAATTTTTTGGTATCCAATTGGGAAAAACTCAATATTTATGTGATTATTAAAAGGATTAGGATATAATTTAAATTCAGAAATATTTGCTTTATTTTTATTTGATTGAATATTGTTTACAAATATTTGTATAGGAATTGTATCAATTTGATTATCTGCTGCAGTTAATAAAATATTAGTTGAGAAACGACCAGCACTAAGTAATTCAGAATTTATTGATACAATCACTGTATCATTTTGAGTTCCTGATAATGTTCCTGAAATCTTGTTTAGTTCAATCCAATAATTTTCTGCCTCGTTTTCAATTGTAATATCGTATGTTGTACTTAAAGCATGATTATCGTTTGAAATAATAATATTATGCGTATTAATTTGATCGAAAAATAAGGTGTCGTTTATATAACCCGGATCAGTTTTTAATAATATTGAGTCGTCTTTAAGCTCGAAATTAACCCAAACAACATTTTCGAGCGGTACAACAATATTTTTCGCTGTATCACTTATATAACCTTCCGAAGATGCAATTATATCGTATGTTCCTGGTTCAATTAATCTGTGGTAATCACCAATATCTGAGTCAGTAAATACCATTGAACTATCACCATCACTATCATGGTCAATAACCCAGATCATTGCATTTAAAGGAAATTGTTCTCTGCTTTTAACAATACCTCGTATACCAAATAAGCTTTCATTAATATATTGTAAAAACGATTCTTTATTATAATTCCAATAATTATTAAGACTTTCAGAGGCAATTAGTTTAGTGGACGAAATTTCAATTGTAACTTCTCTACATTGATGGTAGAAAGTCATGTAATCCTGTCTTCCACCGTTTATCATATACCAGTCTGCACCTTGAGTTACTCCATCAGTAGTGATATTTGTCATATAACTTGGTAAAATTAATCTAGCGGCAGTAACATAATCCGTACAAACTTGTTTGAACCAGTCAGTATCCGAGTGAGGGTTCTGGCTGCTATACCACGTATCCCAAGGATAGTTCATAACTTCTTTTCCACCGTGGAAATTAGCCGACATAACAAAATTATGTTCTTTAGCAAAATCCATCATTGCTTGTGTTTCAAGTTGATATGGTGAATTTGCTCCAATTCTTGGATCAGGGAAATCTCTGTTTAAATCCACATAACCATTAGTTCTAATTGAACCAGAAACTGTACTATTTCCTCCATAATATGTTCCATCAGGATTTGCATTAGGATTAATAAATATTTCAATTTCGTTGACTAAATTTTCAATTTCTGTTGCTGATCCATAACTAGATAATAATGAATCAGCTAAACGAAGCATTAATACAAAACCTGTAGCTTCATCGCCATGCATTGTACTGGTATAAAAAAACTCAGGTTCATTTTCTTCAATTTCCACATTATCAGAAATTTTTAAAACGTACAACTTTCTGCCATTATTTGTTGTCCCGATTGAATCTAATTCACAAATAGAAGGATAATTAACCTCAAAATTCTTCATCATTTGTCGATAAACCTCATAAGTCGGATATCTGTCCCACGATGCCATTTCGGCAACTGTATTTGCCATGGTTAGAGATTTAGGAATATCTTTATTCAAGAACTCAATTTTATATCCTAATTTATTAAATTCATCGAATTCCTTTTGGGTTGCAAAAGCATAAACTTCGAGTCCCTTAACGTTATCAATAGATATAATTCTTGTAATAGTGTCTAATTTAGATTTATCTTTTATCTCAAATTTAAAATAGTATTCGGTATAATCTTGTGCAAAAGTGTTACCAAAGATTATTAGAATAATACTCAAAATAAATAGCGTATGTTTCATTACGTATGATAACGTTATTAGATTATTATGAATGTTTCAAAATTATAAAAAATAAAGAAGCCGTCTCAAAAGTCATTTTTGTCATCTCCAACTTGATTGGAGATCTCGTAATTATTTGTTTATATGATAAGTAAGAGATTCCCTTTTTCAAGGGAATGACAGTTTTCTTCCTTTTGAGACAGCCTCTTTTTATTATTAACTATTTCGTAATACAAATAGTTTTAGAGTAAGTATTTTCATTTATGACAACACTTACATGATAAATACCTGCACCAAGTTCGCTAATATTAATTGGTGAATTTATATCTGATTTATCAACTTTTTTAATTAATGTTCCTGTGCTATTATAAATATAAATATCAGAATTGTTTACTCCGGTAATATTTATAAAATCTTTAGCCGGATTTGGATAAATTGACATAATATCATTCTCGAAATCTTCTATTCCGGTTGAAGAACCAGCAGTAATTTCTAATGAGCTAGAAATTCCATCACCACAAGCATTAGAAGGTGTAATAGTTATTGTACCTACATTTGATGCACCTGTAAATTCAATTTCAATCTCATTTGTTGTTGAACTACCTGTCCATTGTGCTGGAATGTCCCAGTCGAATATAGTATAATCCTGATTTACAACTGAATAAGTGTGAGTTTCACCTGCGGTTACTGTCGCTTCTCCAGTAATTGAACCTGCATCATTTGGAACGGATCCAGACACATGAATAAATTCGGTTTTAACTAATACATTCTGATCTGTACTTTTATCTATTGTTAAAGTAATATTTTTAAACCCTGATGTTGAATAAGTAACAGTATGAGGCCCTATTCCTGTGGCTGTTTCAGGAGTTGCTCCATCTCCAAAGTCCCAACTCCAAGATTCAGGAGATCCATATGAATTATCGGTAAAAATTACATCTTCACTTGCGCAATATGCTGTGTCATCACTAGAAAATTCTGCAGAAATTAAAATGTTGCCATAATGCCACATTCCATCGTTGTTTTCATCCTGACTATAACCTCCTGCCCATATTGCATCAGCACTTGCAGCCCCAATTGCAAGAAACTGAAAATTTTGATAAAAATCAGCATAATTTGTAAAAGTTGTACCGTCATCTGTACTATATGAAACTCCCTGCAATGGTGTTTCATAATCTGATCCTGTAGAAATTAATGTACTAGTTCCAGGAATATACTTAAAGCTATTTGTGTAGAAATTTCCTGTTGTTGTTATTTGAGTCCAATTTTCTCCACCATTATTAGTTATATAAGCTGTACTATCAGAATCACTTCTTGTTTGAATTACTCCAATGCTTTCATCTCTAAATGATAATTCAAAACTAGCACCAGAAATTGGTGTTTGATAAACATTCCAGTTTAAACCTTTATCAGTTGATTTATATATTCGACCTTTGTTTGTTGCAAACCACACTATATCTCCATAAACAGCATAATAACCAACTGTACCATATTCGCCGCTTTGACTTGCTGGTATATTCCCTTCGGGTACTCTAGACCAAGTTGTTCCACCATCTGAGGTTGTGTAAAATTCAAAGTAACCATCATTAGGATCTCCCTGGCACCAGCCATTATTTGCGTCCCAAAAATGAACTACATTTGGGAAACCATTTGGCGATGCAAATGTGGCAGTTGACTGATGTGTCCAGTTTTGTCCTCCATCAGATGTTTTTACTATCTTTCCTCCACCACTGGGTCCATATAATGCTACCCAAGCTGTATTTTCATCAATAGCTGTGATCATTGAAGAATTGTAATTATCAAGATCAGTCGCATTTATTGTTCCAGCATTCCAGTTAAATCCATCAATTGTTCTTGTATATTCTTTAACATTAGCATCATTACCAGATCCATCAAAAGCAACAGCCCAAGCAATTCGTTCATCAATAGCTGAGATAAAGCGTATTCCTCTTGATGCTGCCTCAAAACCACTAGCCTGTTTTGTCCACTGAATATCCTGGTCTGCACTTCCGGGTTGTAGTCCTATAATCATCGAATTTCCATCGGTGAAATCATAACTTCCGGCTACCATATTTGATAATAAGAAGAAACCATTGTAAGAGCCTCCCCAGCCCCAGTTAATGTGAACGTTATCACTGTC
>JAQIBH010000015.1 GCA_027859205.1 Bacteroidales bacterium
AAAGTCAAAAAATTGTCTATACTTCGACAAGCTCAGTATGACAACTTTCTGTTAGTCAGCTTGTCACACTGAGCCTGTCGAAGTGTTTTTGCTTTAAGACTAGCTTTTTGGACAGCATCTTTTTGTATAATAAAGAATAACACCTTTTTTAACTTACACTTTTAAATCTGGCGTCCAGGCTAGTGTCAAATAATCATTCCTGCGCCAACAGTATTATTTGTTGCTGGATCGATTAAAATAATACTTCCCATTTTCCTATTTTTTCTGTACGAATCGTAATGAAGTGGTTTTGTTGTTTTAATAGCAATCTTTGCAATATCGTTTAAACCAATTGTTTTGTTGTCCACATCATGATCAAGTGTATTAACATCTATTCTATACTTTACATCTCGAATAACACATTTCAAATCATTTGTTGTATGTTTTATTACATACTTTCCGCCCAGAACCATTGGTTTTTCATGGAACCAACAAATCATCATTTCAATATCCTGACTTGAATTTGGCAATCCATTATCTTTAATTATAAGATCTCCACGACTTATATCAATATCATCTTCCAGCGAAATTGTTACTGACTGAGGTGCAAATGCTTCTTCTACATGTCCTCCAAAAACATCAATTGATTTAATTTTGGAAGTTAAACCTGATGGCAACACTTTAACCTTTTCTCCTGTACGAAATACACCACCTTCGATTCTGCCTGCATATCCCCTATAATCATGATATTCATCTTTCATTGGACGAATAACATATTGAACCGGGAATCGTGTGTCATTATGGTTAATATCACTTGCGATATGAATGTTTTCTAATAGATACATTAATGTAGGACCATCATACCAATCCATATTTTTCGATCTGTCAACAACGTTATCGCCCAACTTAGCACTTATAGGTACAAATCGAATATCATGTACATCTAATTTAGTTGAAATCTTGTCAAAATCAGATTTAATCTTATTAAAGGTTTCTTCTTTATAATCAACTAAATCCATCTTATTAATACAAACAATTATATGAGGTATTTGCAACAAGGAAGCAATAAAAGCATGTCTTAAAGTTTGCTCAATTACACCTTTTCTTGCGTCGATTAAAACGAGTGCTACGTTGGCTGTAGAAGCGCCCGTAACCATATTCCGAGTATACTGTACATGTCCTGGTGTATCAGCAATAATAAATTTTCGTTTAGGAGTAGCAAAATAACGATATGCCACATCAATTGTAATACCTTGTTCTCTTTCAGCACGTAAACCATCAGTTAATAATGCAAGATTAACCTCGCCATCGCCAGTTTTTAAACTAGCCTTTTCAATAGATTCCATTTGATCCTTGAAAATGGCTTTACTATCATATAATAATCTACCGATTAAAGTACTTTTACCATCGTCAACACTACCAGCAGTAGTAAATCGTAAAAGCTCCATATCTAAATAACCCTTATTGTATTCTTTTGACATATCTTTTAAATTTGAAATTTGAAATTTGACATTTATAACATTTCTATTACAAGTTTCAAATTTCCAATTCTGATTTTATTTCTAGTTTTGTTTTATTAATAAATCCATTTAATTTAGGTCCAAGCTCATCAATTATTTTTTTATACTTGGACATATCATCTTCTGCAATTATTGTCCTTCTAATCAATTTTCTTAACCATGCTTTTGTTTCTTCAAATGAACCTCTTGAATATAAATAGAATCTCTTTCTGTCGGCGGGTGTGTATCGCCCATATCCTTCTGCAATATTTGCAGAAATACTATCCGAAGAACGAATTATTTGATAACCAATTGTGTTTTGAACCTTTTTACTCCATTTATCAAAATCATTCCATATTAAATCAGACAATTGTTCCGCCAATTTCTAAACATCTAACTCATAAACAGGTATCATTTTAGATTTTATTATTTATAATTTAAACTTGGATTTTAAATTAAGATCTTAAGTATATTATTTGCAATTTTAAATTTCAATTTTCTAATTTCAATTTAAAAATAACCTTCCTTTTTACGGTCTTCCATTGCAGCCTCCGATCGTTTATCGTCGTGTCGGCCACCTCTTTCAGTTATTCTTGTTGCAGCAACTTCATCAATAATATCCTCAAGAGTACTTGCTTCTGATTCTACTGCACCAGTACAAGTCATATCGCCAATAGTTCTAAAGCGAATAATTCTTTTCTCAGGTATTTCATCTTCTTTTAAAACAACGTATTCTCCTGCTGCCAATATTGTACCATCGCGATTCACTACTTCTCTTACATGTGAAAAATATAAATTTGGAATTGCCACATTTTCTAATAAAATATATTGCCAGATATCCATCTCAGTCCAATTACTTATAGGAAAAACCCTAAAATGTTCACCCATATGCTTGCGACCATTAAAAATATTCCAAAGCTCAGGTCTCTGATTTTTTGGATCCCATTGTCCAAATTCATCTCTGTGTGAAAAGAATCTTTCTTTTGCTCTGGCCTTTTCCTCGTCTCTTCTACCACCACCCATTGCACAATCAAACTTTAACTCTTCAAGTCCATCAAGTAATGTTGTGGTTTGTAATAAATTTCTACTAGAATTTACGCCAGTTTCATCAACAGATTTTCCTTGATCAATGGAATCCTGAACATAACGAACTATTAATTTCGTTTCCGTTTCCTTCATTAACTCATCTCTAAAATCGATGGTTTCCTTAAAATTATGTCCTGTATCAATATGCATTAAAGGAAAAGGAACTCTTGCCGGCCAAAAAGCTTTTCTAGCCAAATGAAACATCACAATTGAATCTTTCCCTCCGGAAAAAAGCATGCATGGATTTTCAAATTGTGCAACAACTTCTCTAATAACAAAAATCGATTCCGCTTCTAACTCTCTTAAGTGATTTATTCTATACTTATTATCCATTATATTTTATTTTCAAGTAGTGCCTGCAAAATTAATCATTTTTAAATTCTATCCTAGGCAAAAGTATATCTATTATCTTCTGAACCGAGTCTTCTATATTAACTTCTTCGGTTGTGATTTCTACATCAGGAGAAGTAGGCTCTTCGTAAGGTGAATCAATACCGGTAAAATTTTTAATTAAGCCAGCTCTTGCCTTAGCATATAATCCTTTAACATCTCTCTGCTCACATACCTCAATTGAGGTGTTTACATATATTTCAAAGAAATCGTTTTCTCCAATTATTTCTTTCGCTTGATCTCTAATTTCTTTAGTTGGTGATATAAAACAATTAATAAGAATAACTCC
>JAQIBH010000032.1 GCA_027859205.1 Bacteroidales bacterium
TTAAGGCAAATTTATGGCTGTTTTGGAGGAGAAAATGAAGAATTTATGGGTTGAAATGAAAAAACATGGGTTGAAAATGGTTGATTTTATGCTAATCTTGGAGTACTAAACATCCTCAATACATGATACAAAGGCAGCTGGAGGAATAATTGTGAGCCCGCTAGGTATTCAAGAGGGTGGCCGAAAGATCGCTAAAGCTGAAAATATTCACGAAGTCCTCCTTGATCCGCATAGTACAACCAAAGATTACTTTATGCGATATTTGAATAATTTTTTTGTAGGAATATCAGATCGAATAAATGTTACAGATTCGGTCACAGTAATAAAACGAGATAAAGACGGAAACATTGTGGATTGATGCACAACCTTTTTCTGCACCTGACTGGTATTAAGCTGCGCTCCATACCGTAAGGTGAGAAATACGTTGAGTGAATGGATGTTGAGAAAGAAAAGATTGAATTATACCTAATGAAAAGCAATATACACTTCGTTTCCCGTTTAGGCTATCTACAGGGCAGGAAATTACTAATCTTGACAAACCGAATGATGCTGAATGTTTAGGACTAAATCTTCGTCTAGGATCTCAGAGTGGCCAGTATTATTTTTCAATTGTTGGATTCCCTGACGAAGATGCAGGTAAAGCCTTCGTCCATCACCTGGCCCCGGCGCCCATTATTTTCAGGATATAAATAAAGGACAAGAATGTTTTCAAAAGAATTATTGCATACTATGATACCGGTTTTTATCTTTTTATTTTTTTGCCTGGTTCCTGTATTATTGATTTTTTACATTTTCAGGTACCAGATTAAAAAAAAAAAATCACCTTTAAATATAGAATTATTAAGAAGCCCAGGAGAAAAATTAAGAGATCAAATAGATAAAAGTAGCGATGATATATTAGAATATTTTTTGTACCTAATTTTAATGCCTGTTTTAGTGTATTCAATCGGTATTACACAACATACATTTGTTAATAATAAGTTAGGAATCACCTATTTTATCCTTATGGGTTTGGTGCTTTTTGGTGCTATCTTTTATTTGCTGAAAAAATTGTATAAACTCTTAAAACTCCGGAACAGTTTGCGTGTCGGATACGAATGTGAATTAGCAGTGGGTCAAAGCCTTCAAACATTAGCAAAATATGGTTTTAATATCTTTCATGATTTCCCTGCTCAAAAGAATTTTAATATAGATCATATTGCCGTCGGACCCCAAGGGATTTATGCAGTTGAAACCAAAGGGCGAGCTAAATTTGAGAAAACAGAAAATGAGAATTGGAAACTTCAGTTTGATGGAGAGAGATTGCTTTTCCCCGGATGGGTGGAAACAAAACCTATTGATCAGGCTATTCGCCAGGCCAAATGGCTTCAAAAGTGGATAGAAAATTCAACAGGAGATAGACATTATGTTACACCTGTTTTGGCTATACCTGGATGGTTTATTAAACAAACTAAATCAAGTGAATTAAGAGTAAGCAATGGAAAGAACTTTGATTTTCTTTCAAAAGGAAACGCCATATTAACGGAGAAACAGATAGGCATTATTTCATTCCAGATCGAGAAAATGTGTCGTAATGTCGAGTCAAAAGCTTATAAGAAAAAAGAAACAACAAATTTCAACAATTAAAATACACCGGTCAAGCCGGTTATTTTGGTGGTTATACGGAAAAATTAACTTCAACATAGGAGCTATCAATGGGAATCTACAGAACAAAAGAAATGAGCATTAACAACCAACAATATACGATTCAGTTTGCTGTTAATAAAGATGAATCAGCATATGAAATGATTGTTGTAAATGATGGAAATGGAAAGCGAACAAAATATGGTTTTAGCAAAGAAACTGCCCAAGATTTTAACCATTTTACAGGGGATGAGTTGAAAGAGATGATTATGGATCAGATAAAATCAGATATCGAGAATGGAATTATTTGAAATTTACAAATTATATCGATTTGTTGATTTTGCTTCTCGATTCGTCGGGTGGGGTCGGACCACGCATAACGCAATAAATTAAACAGGTTGAATCAGAGAAACACCTTAAAACGACCCTATATTCGCTTTTTCGGGGCCAAAAGGGGCGATATAGAAATAATCGAAAAAAACAAAGTCCCTAACCAGCAAAATGCTGAAGGACAAGCCGCAGATTTTGAAACGTTCTCCAAAGAGGATATGAACTTTATAAAAAAGCATAATTATACGAGGTAAAGGAATGATTTTGTGTCTATAATTTCTAAAATAGATCAGTCACCTTTAAGGCTAATATTTGAGGAGTGTAATTAGTGGGATTCATTGAGCAATTAGCCCAAGAATTTAATCAAAATACGGTGCTGTTTATCGGATCAGGCACTTCTTTACCTGCTGGTCTGCCATCTTGGGGCAAATTGATCGACTGGCTGCGAGATTATGCGAATAAATTCAATTCTAATTTAGATGCCGCTGATACTTATATAAAAAAAGAAGGTTCATCAGGAAATCGCGTACTTCGTATAAATTAAAGATTTAGGTGGATTTGAATTACAAGAAAATTTTAAGCTTGAAATTAAGGAGTGGACATGACCATTATCCAAATTTTTTGTAT
>JAQIBH010000055.1 GCA_027859205.1 Bacteroidales bacterium
CTTTTCGAACAAGTATTACAGACCAGAAAAAAAGATATGGCTGCTAAATTATATTCTGGTATTACTTATTTGGAAGAGGAGAAATATCAAAAAGCTAAAACATCCTTTGATAATATTATTTCAAATAACAATAACTTATTTATTGAGCAAGCAAAATGGTATTTAGCATTATGTTATTTAAAAACAGAAAAAATTGAGGATGCTCAAGTAATATTATCTGAAATTGTAAAGGAAGAAAGCTATTATAAGGAAATGGCTGTTGGAGTACTAAAAGATCTCAAAAATTAATTCTAATTCACGAAGTGCTATGGGAAATGTTGTTAAAACAAAAAATGATTATAAGGTGAGCGGGAAAATAGAAAAACATAATATTGAAAAAATTAGATTTTTATCTCATATCTCACACGGTATAAGAACTCCATTAAATTCAATTATGGGATTCTCGAAATTGTTAGTATTAAAAAAACTAGTTGATCCTAAACAAAAAGAATATGTTCAAGGCATTTTAAGTGGTAGCAATTTACTTCTGCAATTTGTCGAAAATATTATGGATTTGTCACAATTTGAGGCTAGCAACTATTCATTAAGAATTAAAAATTACGCTATTAATCAAATCTTATGGGATTTTACAGAAGATTTTTACCTAAATAAAAACGAGAATTCCGACACAAATATTAATTTAATGCTTGTGTGGGAAAACAAAGTGAAAGACTTGGAAATCGAATCTGATGCTGAGTTATTAAAAAAAGCAATTCAACGTTTAATTAATTTAGTAGTTGTAAGATTTCCAAATATTGATATTGAAATGGGATATCGCGTAAACAATAATAATTCTTTAAGTATATATATTCGACCATCAAAAGAGAATTTGACTTCTGTTAATATGCTAAACGAAGATCAGTTTTATTCTATTGATGAGAGTGAATCATTTGATTATTTTAACTATAAGGTTCTAGTAAATGCAGTGACAATGTTAGGAGGCGAATTAGGGGTTAATCCGGAAAACCAGGAATTTATTTTGGAGATTCCTATAAACTTTGAAAGAAATAAGAATTTAATTTAATATAAATCTAAAATTATGAGTACATATAATATTTACGTCCCTACAGAGAAAGGTAAAATGAAGATAGATTGTAATCAAATACTCTATATTGAAACAAGTCATCAGTTTTCAAGACTTACTTTTACTAATAACGAGGAACTTGAGTTGTTATTAACAATAAGTGAAATAGAGCATTTGCTTTTTGATCAGGGATTCTTCAGGTTCAATAATAAATATTTTGTGAACCTTCGTTATGTTGAGGTTGTATTTCCTTCTGATTCATCAAAAGTTGTTTTAGAAAACGGGAAGGAAATATTTGTAAACCATAATAAGAAGGAAGAATTATTCCAAAATTTAAGGCAGGTATACGATTTGCATGAGTAAGTATAAAAGCAAAATAGATTTGTTCTTATTAACCCTATTAGTGCTATCACCGATTAGAATAATTTGGAGACAGTAAATTTTTTAACCCAAAAAATGATGAAGAAATGGAACACCTTACAATTAATAATAAGATATTAAAATACAACGTCCTTAAGGAGGTTGTATTCTTGGAATCGTCCGGTAGTTTTACAAGAAAATATTGTAGTAATGGAAGAGAGTTTTTAATCGAAGGTGATTTGAGTCATTTTGAAGAAAGTCTTCCAGATGAGAAATTTTTTAGAATAAATGAATCATATATTATTAATGCTGATTATTTAAAAAGAATAAAAGTACAGGACATTAAAAAAAACGTTTTATTAAATGGAGGGATTGAATTAAGTATTGACCAGGAAAAGTATTGGGACCTAATAAAGTTTCTGAAAATAAAGTATAATGTTTGGTAATGTAGGTAAGAATTTGAGGAGTTTAAAGGCTTGAGATTAAATAAAAAATAAGAATTTTTTTTATAATGTTAAATTATGAAAGAAGATAGGATTATTCTTGTAAACAATAATGATAATACAATGCAGGTAAAAAAACTTGGCGAAATTGTTTATATGGAATCTTTTGGTTGTAAGACTAAAACGTGTTGTTATGAGGAAATTAATATTTAAGCTTAAATTGAGTAATCAGATTCGTAATTTTTCTTTAAAAATTATTAATTATCTTTAGAACAAAAATGTCCTTTCCCTATTACCAACAACTCGACGCCATGGATTGCGGTCCAACATGCTTACGAATGATCGCAAAACATTACGGTAAAACATTTTCATTACAAAACTTACGAGATAAAAGTTATATAACCCGCGAAGGAGTTTCAATGCTTGGTATTAGCGATGCAGCCGAGGCTATTGGATTTCGAAGTATGGGTGTGCGAATTAGCTTCGATCAAGTTTTAAATGAAGCACCTACACCATTTGTGGCACATTGGAATCAAAATCATTTTGTTGTTGTTTATAAAATCAAGAAGCATCGAAACGGAAATATATTTGTACATGTTGCAGATCCTGCCCGTGGATTAATAAAATTTACGAAAGAAGAGTTCATGTCCGGATGGGCAACTACAAAGGAAGATGGAGAAGATAAAGGGCTTTGTTTACTACTTGAAACAACACCTGATTTTTATCAGAATGACGATGAAAAAATAAATAAATCGGGTTTTAAATTTCTATTTTCATACATAAGACCGTATAAAAAAATCATTGTTCAGTTATTTCTAGGATTATTACTGGGTAGTTTATTACAGCTTATCTTTCCATTCTTAACGCAAAGTATTGTAGATAAAGGTATAAATAATCAGAATTTAAGTTTTGTAACTTTAATTATTATAGCTCAGTTAGTTTTAATATTTTCAAGAACAATTGTTGAGTTTATTCGTAGCTGGATTTTATTGCATCTGGGAACACGAATAAATATTTCTTTAATTTCAGATTTCCTTATAAAATTAATGAAATTACCGGTTTCGTTTTTCGATACAAAAATGATTGGCGATTTAATTCAACGTATCGGAGATCACAAAAGAATAGAAAGCTTTTTAACATCATCAACCTTAAATATTTTATTTTCGTTTATAAATTTAATTGTCTTCGGGATTGTATTGCTTTATTATAGCGTAAATATATTCTTGATATTTATAATAGGAAGTTCTCTTTATATTTTATGGGTGTATCTTTTTATGAATAAGCGCCGTGAAATAGATAATAGGCGTTTTGCTCAAATGTCAAGTAACCAAAGTAATGTTATTCAGTTAATAACCGGAATGCAGGAAATAAAACTGAATAACTGCGAAAAGCAAAAACGTTGGGAATGGGAGGGAATTCAAGCCAAATTGTTTAAAGTTAATATGGCGAGCTTGTCATTGACCCAATATCAAAATGCAGGAGGTGTTTTTATAAATGAAGTGAAAAATGTGATTATAACATTTATTGCTGCCAAATCAGTTATCGATGGTAATATGACATTGGGTATGATGCTAGCAGTGCAATATATTGCAGGACAGTTGAATAGTCCTATAACACAAATGATTGGTTTTTTTCAAACTACACAAGATGCTAAAATAAGCTTAGAGCGTTTAGGTGAGATTCACCAAAAAGATAATGAAGAATCAGACGAAGAACCTAAAATTGATATTCTGCCCGAACAGCGTGATTTGAATATAAATAAATTATTCTTTCAATATGAAGGTCCTCATTCACCATTTGTTTTAGATGATGTAAACCTTAATATTCCCGAAAAGAAAATTACTGCAATTGTAGGAACCAGCGGAAGTGGTAAAACAACACTTATTAAATTATTATTGGCCTTCTACAATCCAACAAAAGGTAAAATTAATTTAGGTGATCTTTATTTAAATAATGTAAGTAACCGAATGTGGAGAGACAAGTGTGGTGTTGTAATGCAAGATGGTTTTATTTTTTCAGATTCTATTGCTAGTAATATTTCTGTTTCAGAAGAATATCCTGATCGTGAAAAGCTTTTAAACGCTGTTAAAGTGGCAAATATTCAGGAGTTTATAGAATCATTACCATTAGGATATAATACTAATATTGGACAAAATGGAGTAGGTTTAAGCCAGGGACAGAAGCAGCGAATTCTAATAGCTCGAGCAGTTTACAAAAATCCAGAATTTATATTTTTAGATGAGGCTACCAATGCTCTTGATGCAAACAATGAAAAAGTAATAATGGAAAATCTGGATCAGTTTTTTAAAGGAAAAACGGTTGTTGTTGTTGCGCACAGATTAAGTACAGTTAAAAACGCCGACCAAATTGTAGTATTGGAAAAAGGAAAGATTGTTGAAAAGGGAACCCATGCTGAACTTACTAAACTAAAAGGTGCATATTTTGAATTGGTGAAGAATCAGTTGGAGCTTGGAAACTAGCAGATTGCAGTTGGCAGAAAGCAGTTGGCAGCTAGCAGGATTCAGTTTTCAGTTAGTAGTTTTAGATTGTAGTAAGTAGTTGAATGGTGTTATTTTTGTAATAGAATTTTTAATAGAAAGTAAGAAATATTAAAATGGGAGATTTGAAAGTTTATCAGTTATCTTATAAACTTGTTATGGATATTTTTCATATTTCTAACAAATTTTCCAATGAGGAAAAGTATTCATTAACCGATCAAATTAGAAGATCATCAAGATCAATACCTGCGAATATAGCAGAAGCTTACCGCAAAAGACAATATCCAAAGCATTTTGTTAGTAAATTGTCAGATTCAGATTCTGAATTGGCAGAAACTATTGTTTGGTTAGACTTTTAAAAAGATTGTGAGTATATTAATGAAAATGAACATGGTCACTTTATTAACAAATATGAGGAAGTTGGAAAAATGTTAGGTGGAATGATTAATAAATTAGAGAAATTTACAATTAGTTAAACTGTTAATTAATTATTATAAAATGATTGCTAACAACTGCCAACTGTTAACTGCAAACTGAAAACTGAAAATGATGGAAGAATACGAAAACATAGAATTAAGGTCAGAAAGTGTTCAGGAAATATTAAGCCGCCCGCCAAAATGGATTGTGAGATGGGGAATTACAATTGTCTTTTTTGTTGTTATAACTCTTTTAGTAGGTAGTTGGTTTTTTCAATATCCCGATATTGTTTCTGCCAAAATAGATTTAACTACAGAAAATCCTCCGGCTCCTGTATTAGCAAAAACAACAGGTAAAATTCAAAATTTATTTGTTTCCGATAATGATTTGGTCATAAAAGACCAGGTTGTTGGTGTAATTGAAAATCCTGGGAATTATAAATCTGTAGAAAGTTTGATAAATAAATTAGATGAATTTAATGAAACTTTCATACATGGGGAATTTTGTAGGTTTTCAAAAAATAACTATTTGCTTGGAGAGATACAGACTAATTATTCAAATTTTTATAAAAATATCGACGAGTACAATAAAACAATTAAGCTAAATTACCATAACAGAAAAATTGAATTGAGTAACGCTGAACTTAAGAAATATGATCTTTATTTACTAAGTTTAAAAAGTCAAGCACAAATTGTTGAGGAAGAATATCAAATAATTAAAAATCAGTATAATCGCGATTCCATTTTATATAATCAGGAATTATTATCTCAATCGGATTTTGAAAAATCAAAATCGGTCTTGCTTTCCAAAATGTATAATTTTGAACAAAGTAAGCTATCAATCACAAATACAGAAATTCAAATTGAAAATCTTAAACAGGGTGTTCTCGAATTGAAATTACAACATGAGAAACTGACTTCGGATCAGATAATTTATATTCAGGAATCTTATGATAATTTGATTACAGCAATTGATACATGGAAGCATCACTATGTTCTTATTGCACCAACAAGCGGAATAGTTACTTTTAATCAGTTCTGGAATGAGAATCAAACCGTAAAAGCAGGCGAAACAGTTTTAACTATAATACCAGAAGATGAAGGTGAGTTAATTGGTAAAATGCAATTGTCATTTCAAGGTGCTGGAAAAGTGAAAGTAGGCCAGTTGGCAAATATTCAATTTGTAAATTATCCTTACATGGAATTTGGAATGGTAAAAGGAATTATAAAATCCATATCTCTTGCTCCAAACAATAATTATTATACAACTATAATAGAATTGCCCGAAGGATTACATACTTTTTATGGAGTAGATTTAGAATTTAAGCAAGAAATGAATGGTATTGCTGAGATAATTACTGAAGATATTCGTTTGCTTGAAAGAATGGTTCGACCTCTTAAATATATCCTAAAAAAGAATACAGAGATTGGAAACATTAATAAAAGATAGTTATGTTAAAACATCCGTTTGGGAAATATAATTTTTTAGTAAAATCATACGATTCAGATCAAGTAGGTAAGTTAACCTTATCTGCATTATTTCATTTTTTACAAGAATGTGCTTGGGATAATGCTCGTTTAAATGATTTTGGATTTGAGTTCTTAAAGAAAGAAAATGCATTTTGGGTTTTATCGCGTGTTTTGGTTCAAATGGATGAGTATCCGAAATGGAAAGATGAAATTGAAATAAAAACCTGGCCAAAAGGTGTTGACGGGTTTTTCGCTCAGCGCGATTTTAAAATTTATTCCAAAGGAAGAATTATTGGGAGAGTTACTAGCTGGTGGCTAATTTTGGATAGAGATACTAAGCGCCCACGAAAGCCTGAAAACTTTAATTTTATTCACGAAAGCTATATAAGTGAACAAGCAATTGAGCGTAAACTCGACAAGATTATTATCAGTGGTGAAACGAAGGAGTTAGAACAAAGAAAAGTTTATAATAGCGATTTAGATGTAAACAAACATGTAAATAATGCAACTTATGTGAGATGGATTGTAGATTCATTCTATTTAAATGAGAACAAAGGAGTGATTACTGAGTTTGAAATTAACTTTCTTTTGGAGTTATCATTAAACGATGAATTTACAATACATACTATTAATAGTGAAGATGGAAGTTATTTTATTTTAAGAAATACTAAGGGTAGAGATGTCTGTAAAGCCAGAATAAATCATTAAAAAACCCGAATTTTAAGCTTCGGGTTTTTTATATAATTTAGAATGGTAAATCGTCATTGTCATTCTCGGGTGGTATATTATCTATGGATGGAGGAGGAGTCATATCTGATCCTTCAGATCCCAGGTTTTGAGCTTTCTCAATTCTCCAGGCATCCAGATTCGTAAAATAATTTACTTTGCCATCACGTTCCCACTTATTTCCACGGATATTGAAATTTACTTTAACTTCATCGTTTAAACCAACATTATCAGCCAGATTACATCTGTCTTGTGTTAATTGAAACTTAATATTATCAGTGAAATTCATTCCATTGTTTGATTCAGTTCTTTCAATAACAAATTCGCGTTTCTTAAAACGGTCGTTAACTTGAATCGTATTGTAAATCTCAATTACTTTTCCGGTAATTTCAAAACTCATTGCTAATGTTTTATTCTTCGTTAATAATTATTTTTTCAATAACATCGCCCTGACTGATTGTATCAATAATCTCTAAGCCTTCAATCACTTTCCCAAAAACAGTATGATTACGGTCTAAGTGTTGAGTATTTTCACGACTGTGACAAATAAAAAATTGCGATCCACCTGTATCTCTTCCTGCATGTGCCATTGAAAGAACACCTTTGTCGTGATATTGATTTTCCCCATCAAGCTCACATTTAATGTTATATCCTGGTCCACCCATACCTGTACCATCTGGGCATCCACCTTGAATTACAAAATTTGGAATAACTCTGTGGAAAGTTAATCCATTATAAAATCCTTCTTTCGATAGTTTAACAAAATTTTCAACAGTACCTGGAGCATCTTTATCGAAAAACTCAACCTTCATGGTGCCTTTTTCTGTAATAATATTTGCTGTTATCATGTTTTTTAAGATAAAAAAACAAGCGTTTTATTTCACACGCTTGTTTAGATTATTAAAAATTAAATATTAGTTTTCTTTTTGTTCAGGAGCTTTTATCTCAATAAGTTCAACTTCAAATATTAAGGCCATATTTGGTTGTATTGGTCCACCAGGACGAATTTTTTGTCCATAAGCAAGTTCAGTTGGAATATAGAACTTATATTTAGCTCCTTCTTTCATTAACTGAAGACCTTCCTTCCAACCAGGAATAACTTTACTTACACCAAAATCCATTGGAGTTCCTTTATCTACTGAACTATCAAATACAGTTCCGTCAATCAATGTTCCATGATAATGACATTTTACAAAATCTGTTGGGACTGGAGACTTCCCCGTTCCTTCTGTTATTATCTCATATTGTAATCCGCTCTCGGTTGTAATAATACCTTCTTTAGTTTTGTTTTCTGCTAAAAACGCTTTACCTTCTTCAAGGTTTATGATCATTTTTTTATCACGCAGTTCTGTAATATATTTCTGAATAAATGGCTTAATATCTTCTTCATTAACTTGTAAATCTTTTTCTTCGAAAGCATCTATAATACCTTGAATAAAAGTTTCGTAATTAATTTCTTCAAATGAAGCGCCTTTTATGCTTTTACCTACATCTGCACCTAGCATATAGCTTAAACTATCTAATTCGGATTCCATTTTGGAACTCCCCGTCATATTTTGACCACAAGATGATAATAATACTAACGCACTAGCTGTAAATAATAATAAGTGTTTAATTTTCATAGTATTTATTTTAAAGTTTGTTAAAATTTAAATGAAGTGCAAATTTGATGATTTTATTTGTAAATGGCAAAGTTAAGTATTTTAAAAAATGTTAAAATTTTAAATTTTTAGTTTCAGTGCTCTTAATATATGTCTTTTACCTTTTGGCCCATTTAATCTTGTTACTTTAAATCCAGCGTTTCGTAAGTTGTTTTTCACAATTCCTTTGCTACTATATGTTGTTAATATTCCATTATTATTTAAAATATCATATATTTTAGTAAAATTTTTAATACTCCACATTGCAGGTTGTTTTTCGGGAGCAAATGCATCAAAGTAGATTAAATCAAATTTTTCATCAAAAATGTAATTATTAAAATCTGATTTTATTTTCCGAAAAGTAAAGTTTTCCGATATTTTTATTTTTTCATTCCAAATACTATTGTGTAGTATTTTATAAACTAATTTTTGTTCGCTTGTTATAAATTCAAAATAATTTAACTGATTTATTGTTTTTATATCAAGAGGAAATAATTCAATTGTATGATATTCAATGTCAATGTTTTTCTTAGATCCTTCAATAAAAGTTAATATAGCATTCAATCCTGTTCCAAAACCTACTTCAAAAATTTTAATTGAAGTTAACTCACTATAATTTAATCCAGCATCGATATACACACAATTAGATTCGTCTATTGCTCCAAAAGTAGAGTGGTAGTATTCATCAAATCCCCTTGAATATAGAGTATTAGAGCCATCATTTGTTTTTATAACGTTTTTCATTCGTATAATTTAAAATACAGAAGTTTAAGCACAACGGCTTTTTTTTAACAAAGTTACAAAATATTGTTATATAGAAAGCTTCTAAGCAACTAATATGTTACTGATTATCAAGTAATGTTGTACCGAAAATAACGTTGAATGGGTTTAGGAAACATATCTAATTATTGACATATTTTGGAATATTGATTTTTTTTGTATTAATTGCGTGTAACTCTATATTTATTAACTAAAATTATACCCCATGAAAATTAGAAATTTTGTATCTATTTCTGTAATAGGTATGTTATTATTCTCTGCTTGTAGCAAAGAAGAATCAGTAATTGAGAATTCAAATGTAGATGAAAATCTTGTTACAGTTGATTCTGAAAGCGGTGAAATTATTGAAGGCCAATATGTGGTTGTTTTGAATGATCGCACGGTTAAATTTGCTAGTGATGCTAGTTATGATGCAAAGGTAGAAGAGATGAAATCTTTTGCTAAGAATCTATTTAATGCTAAAAGTTCAATTGATATTGAAATTGATAAGGCTTATGTTGAAGCATTAAATGGATTCAGTGTAAAAATGTCAGAAGAAATAGCTGCAGAAATAGAGAAGCATGAAAAAGTAAAATACATTCTCCCAGACAGAATGTATATTATGAAAAAGCCTGTTCCAGATCCAGATCCAGACCCAACAGGACAAGAAGTTCCTTATGGAATTGCAAGAGTAGGTTATAGTAGCGGTATTGGTAAAACAGCATGGATTATTGATACTGGTATTGATTTAGATCATCCCGATTTAAATGTTGATCAAACAAGAGGAAGAAACTTTATTAGAACAAGAAAATCCCCTGATGATGATAATGGACATGGTTCTCATTGTGCAGGAACGGTTGCTGCAATTGATAATAGTATTGGTGTAGTAGGTGTTGCTGCCGGAGCAACTGTTGTTCCTGTAAAAGTGCTTGACAGGCGCGGTAGTGGAGCATACTCTGTTATTATTGCAGGTATTGATTATGTTGCAAGTGTAGCTTCTTCTGGAGATGCAGCTAACATGAGTTTAGGTGGCGGAGCTTATCAGCCAATTGATGATGCAGTTTATGCAGCTTCTCAAAACGGAATTTATTTTTCATTAGCTGCAGGAAATGAAAGTGACGATGCAAACAATCATTCACCTGCTAGAGTTAATGGTCCAAACATTTTTACTATTTCTGCAATGGATATTAATGATAACTGGGCATATTTTTCTAACTACGGTAATCCTCCAGTTGATTACTGTGAACCTGGATATAGTATTTATTCAACATATAAAAAGGGTAGCTATACTACAATGAGTGGAACGTCGATGGCCGCACCTCATATGTGTGGTATTCTTCTTATGACCAATGGTAATCCAAGAACTGATGGTACAGTTAATGGTGATCCTGACGGAAATGCAGACCCGATTGGAACAATCTAAATAAATAAAATTTGTTGTTATAAATGGCCGTCTTTGACGGTCATTTTTTTTTACACTTTTTTAAAATATATCATAAAATCTTTTAATCTAATTCTACCAGGATTTTAATTCATCATAATTAACTTTATCGATTATAGACTAACGCAAAGGAAAAAAAGATATTAATATTCAAATATATCATTTAAATTACAGATATTCAATATGTTAATAACTAAATTTATAATCATTATAAATAAGGTTTTGTAATCTTTATTAATACTGCTTTTCAAACAAACTTCTTTTGGAATATTAATAAATGTCTTTTATATGTTTTTTAACATTATTTGGTTTTCAAATTTTTATTTAGGTATTTGCACAGACTAATTTATAAATCATATTTATTAACCTAAAATTTTAAAACTATGAAATTTAAACATTTATTGTACTTTGCTTTCGTGGCAGCGTTATTGTTTACTGCCTGTAGCAAAGAAGAAAGTTTATTGATTCCAAGTGAAGATGAAAATCTTGTACTAAACGATGTTAAAAATGGAGAAATTATCGAAGGACAGTATATCGTCGTTTTGAACGAAGGTACTTTTAAAGCTTCCAAAGATGTAGCGTACATGGAAAAAGTAAGTGAAACAAAGGCATTTGCTGAAGCTATGATAAGAAATAAAGTAACTAATACATTTGAAGTTATAAATGCTTATGCTGAAGCGTTAAGTGGTTTTAGTGTAAGAATGTCAAAAGAAGATGTTGTTAATATTGAGAATGATTCCAGAGTTAAATACATTTTACCTGACAGGATGTTTAGTCTTGGAAATGGTCCAGGTGGCGGCGGTGGCGGTGGAACAGTTGATCCTCCAGTTGATCCAGAACAAACAGTTCCTTTAGGTATTCAAAGAGTTGGTTACGGTAATTATACTGGAACTAATAAAATATGGATTCTTGATTCTGGTGTTGATTTAGATCATAATGATTTAAATGTTGATGCTGCCAGTGGGTATGATTTTATTAATAATGATGCTTTTGCTGATGATGATAACGGACACGGCTCACATTGTGCGGGTACTGCTGCTGCTATTGATAACACTATAGGTGTTGTTGGTGTTGCTGCCGGCGCAACCATAGTTCCTGTAAAAGTTCTTGACAAACGTGGAAGTGGTGCTTATTCAGTAGTTATAGCTGGTATCGACTTTTGTGCTGCAAATGCAAGTCCTGGTGATGCTGCAAACATGAGTTTAGGTGGTGGTGTTTATGAACCAATTGATGATGCTGTTTTAGCTGCTTCAAATAATGGAATTTTCTTCTCATTAGCAGCCGGAAACGAAGAGGATGATGCTATTTATCATTCTCCTGCAAGAGTGAACGGACCGTACATTTGGACAATTTCTGCAATGTGGAATACGGAAACTAATTGGGACGTTTGGGCATCTTTCTCAAATTATGGTACTCCTGTTGATTATTGTATGCCTGGTGTATATGTATTCTCAACTTTTAAAGATGGAGGATACGAAACTTATAGTGGTACTTCAATGGCTTCGCCACATATGTGTGGTGTTCTATTAATGACTAATGGAAATCCGGCAACAGATGGTTATGTTAGTGGAGATCCTGATGGAAATCCTGATCCAATAGGGACAATATA
>JAQIBH010000111.1 GCA_027859205.1 Bacteroidales bacterium
ATATAAAATAATATGATAGTCAGTTTTTTTTGATCTTTCTTTTTATTAAAAATACAAATAAATCACTACTCATTTTCAATAATATATTATTTTTCAAAACTCTATGTTGTATTAAAAATAGGTTGTTTGTAAATTTATACAAAATTGTAACCGATGGAATAAATAATTGAATTTTAATATAATAAGTATCTCGCATAATTTATCATGAAAATAGAATTTGAAAAATCAAATTGAATATTTAACTTGACAGTCTTAAACTTTATATCATGAAAAAGATTTTTACATTATTATTAATTTCATTTGTTATTCAAGCAAATGCGCAAGAGTTTACTTATAAAGAAAAGAAAGAACTCAAAGCTTTTCCTGATTACATTATGCAAGCCGGATTTTCTCCGTTCAGAAATTATTTTGCCATTGCAATTGGGAATAATACAATAGAAATATACGATAAAGATTGGAACAAAATATTCACTCATCAAGGTAATTCCCAATCTGCAGGAGGGCATTTTTCATTTTCGCCTGATGAAAAGTATTTGGCATATGCCAAATATAAAAGTGATAACGATATTGCGATTATACGACTTGAAGACAGAAAAGTAATTCAGGTATTAAATGGTCATTCATATTATATTAATAAATTAGAATATAGCCATAATGGAAAACTTCTTGCAAGCGCTTCTTCAGATAAATCTATGTGCGTTTGGAAATGGAATAATGAAAAAATGGAATTGTCACAAAAGTTTGTTCATGATGAATCCGTTAATGGTGCAAGCTTTAATTACAATGATGAGTATTTAATTTCAGTCGGTAATGATAGAAAAATTACTACTTATAAATATGTTAATGGTAAGTTTTTACTTGCTGATTCAATTGTCGGTTTAAAATATAGGTTAGATGATGTAAGTTTTCATCCATTTAAAAACGAATTTGTTGTTTCATCAAACTATGAACTTAGAAGGTATAATTTAGAAAAACAAAAATTAGTATTTACCGACAGTATAAAAATTAGCGTTAATGGAACTGTTGAATATAACTCAACCGGTGATTATTTGGTATTTGGCAAATATAATGATTTGGTTATTTTAAAAGTTAACTCAAATGAAATTATTGAATTTGAGCGTATTTTTCGACATGGAGCCAATGTATTTGGAGGAACATTTAGTGATGATGGATTATTTTTAACTTCGTTTAGTTCTGATCAATCTGTAATTATATGGGAATTAACAGGTGTAAACCCATCTCGAAAATCATTAGTTGTTGATTATATGGATAGAGAATTAACTTCAGTACAAAAGATAATATTAACATCTGAAGTAATTGAAAATATTTTAAATAGCCTGGATAAAAAGCTTACAGCTCCGCGTGATGAATTTGAAACATCAATTCAATATTCAGATAGAAGAGAAATCTTAAAATCTGAAGTTTTGGCACAATTGCAATATTTCACAGAAAAGCATTTTAATATAAATTCAAAGCAAGGAGGGAAAGTTCAAATACCAATTGAAAGAATTGTTGGTTATAATGCCGACTTACAAATTTACAAAATACGATTTTTAGAAACAGATGCTGGAGTAAAAATTCCGGTTAATGAGGCAAAGACTTTTAAGAAAAATTGGGAGAAAGCATATTTGCAAGCGAATAAAATAAAAAGTAAAAATAATATTTCATTTGAATATACAAATTTTGAATTGGTGCTTCCTAATAATAATAAAACATTTGAAGTAACTCCTTTGGAGAATCCATTTCATAAAGTAAAGAACAATAGAAGCATTGGTGAAGGGAAGGAAAGATCGGAGTCTAATATACCAAAATCCGAGAATAAAGCTGTTAGAGAAGACACACGTGGCACTGATCGTGCAATAATATTCGCAACTAACATTTACGATTCATTTTCGGAACTTGTAAATCCAGTTATTGATGCAACTACAATAGCTGAAGAACTACAATCCAACTACTTTGTCCAAACAGAAGTTATAATAAATCCTACTTTAAAAGAAGCAATTGAAAAAATTCGAGAGTATGCAAAAATGGAGTATAGCCCAAATGACAATTTATTAATATTTTTTGCTGGTCATGGAATTTACGATGAAGTTTTTAAGGAAGGATATGTAATCTCCCGAGATTCAAAATCGGATGATGTAGCAAAAACTTCATATTTATCACACTCCAACTTAAGAACAATGATTAATAATATTCCTTGTAATCATGTATTATTGGTTATGGATGTTTGTTTTGGTGGAACATTTGATCCTTTGGTTGCATCAAAAAGTAGAGCGGCCGATATGTATACCGAGGTTACAAACGAAGAATTTATTCAACGTAAAATGAAGTACAAAACGCGATTGTATTTAACATCAGGTGGCAAGGAATATGTTCCAGATGGTCGACCAGGGCATCATTCTCCTTTTGCAAGGAAATTTTTAGAAGCAATGCGAAATTATGGTGGAAACGATGGAATTCTAACAATGAATGAAATCATTCAATATGTTGAAAAGGTCGAACCTCAACCACGTTTTGGTGAGTTTGGTGATAATGAACCTGGAAGCGATTTTATTCTCTTAGTGAAATAGACTTTTTTGTTGAATTGCCCCTTCGTGCTCCAATAACCACTGTTTTTTTAGTAATCCACCTGCATATCCGGTTAACTTTCCATTGTTTCCAATTACTCTGTGGCATGGTATTATAATAGGAATAGGATTCTTTCCATTAGCTGATGCTATAGCTCGAATCGCTTTTTCATCTCCAAATTGTTTAGATTGATCTAAATAAGATATTTTTTTCCCAAAAGGAATTTTCAGTAATAGATTCCATACTTTGCTCTGAAATTCAGTACCTGCAGGGTTAATTCCAATTGTAAATTTTTTCCGTTCACCTTTGAAATACTCATCTAATTGAGTAATACAGTTTTCCAACTGAATTGGTAACACTTTCATTTTAAAGTACTCAACACTAAATTCAATTTTTATTATATCTCTTTCATTAGATATAATTCTTAAATTTCCAATTGGCGATTTGTAGTAAGCTTCAAACATAATGGTAAAAAAATATAGGAAACTATGGCTCTAATATTAATTGTTTAATTCATTTTGAATTGTTTCTTTTAATTTAGCAAACTCTTCAGCGTTAAAACCGGTTGCTTGATATATTATTTTCCCTTCGCGATCGAGAATATAATTTCTTGGAATATATCTCTCTGCAAATAATGAATATATTTTTCTATCTGGATCAGGAACAATATTAAATGTGTATGCAGTTTTTTCTTTAAAAGCAATTATCTCATCAGCAACGTGCTCTCTACCAAAAACAATTAATTCAAAATTTTCATTATTCTTATAGGTATCCCAAATATCACTTTCAACAAAAGGAAGTTCTTTAATACAAATAGGACAGGAGGTTGCAAAGAAATTTATGAATACAACTTTACCTTTTAATTCATTTATATTAAAAGTGTCATTTTCTAATGTTATATAAGAAAACTCGGGAGTTGTTTGGCCTACTTCAGTTAAAGTTGTACTTATTACATCTTGTTCCTCTTCTCTTTGTGCTTTTTTTTCTTTTAAATTGCACGAATTTAAACTTATCATTAAAAATGATAAAAATACTATTGTTGTTGTTTTCATTTGTATTACGGTTTATTTTCAGATGCCAAATTACAGTATAAATTTTAATTCACATAAAGATTGTAATAATTTATATATAAGATTTGTACTTTTATGAATAGAAATTATAATTAAAATAATGTAAAAGCCGATAATTGATTTATCGGCTTTTTTTAACGATCTTCAACAAAATTTTCAAATCAATATTTATGAGTTTAGAAAAACAATATGTTGCAGTAATAGATGCAGGAACTCAATCCATTCGAGCAACAATTATTGATTTAAAAGGAAATATTTGTGAAATCGAAAGAACAGAGATAGAAGCATATTTTTCCGATCAGCCTGGTTATGCAGAGCAAGATCCTGAGTATTTATGGGATAAGCTTTGCGAAACAACACAACGCTTAATGAAGAATACCTCCGTAGAAATTTCAAATATTAAAGGACTATCAATTACTACGCAGCGTGGAACAGTTGTAAATCTTGATGAATCAGGAAGGCCCTTGCGTCCTGCAATAATTTGGCTTGATCAACGAAAAGCAAAACATATCGGTTGGCCTAATGGGTTAGTAAAGATAGGTTTACAAATTATAAATATGTATCAATCATTGGTACATGCCAAAAAAGACGGAGAATCGAATTGGATACAGCAAAACCAGCCTGAAATTTGGGCAAAAACATATAAATACGTTTTTCTTTCCGGATTTTTTAATTTCCGTTTAGTGGGTAAATTTATCGATTCAATAGGAAATACAATTGGCTATTTCCCATTTAATTATAAAAAACAACGTTGGGCAAAACCTTGGGCGATTAATTCAAAGCTTTTCCCAATTGAACGTGAGAAACTAGTTGATCTAGTAAAACCATCGGAATTATTAGGGAAAATAACAGAAGAAGCAAGTAAACAGACAGGCTTCCCTGTAGGGTTACCTGTAATTGCAGCGGCAGCTGATAAATCCTGTGAAGTATTGGGATCGGGTTGCATATCTCCTGAGATTGCCTGTTTAAGTTATGGTACAACCGCAACAATTGAAACTGTCAATAAAAAGTACAAAGAGGTTTTGCGGTTTTTTCCTCCGTATCCAAGTGCTATTCCCAATTATTTTAATACTGAGATGATGATTTATCGAGGATATTGGATGATAAATTGGTTTAAAAATGAGTTTGGGCATAAAGAAGTAGAATTGTCTAAAAAAAATGGAAAAATTCCAGAAGAACTTTTCGAAGAAATGATTAAAGATATTCCTCCAGGATCTAAGGGATTGACTTTACAACCATATTGGTCGCCAGGATTAAAAATCCCTGGAGTTGAAGCAAAAGGAGCGGTGATCGGTTTTGGGGATGTTCATACCCGAGCTCATTTATACCGTTCTATTCTTGAAGGCTTAACATATGCTTTAAAAGCAGGAGCTTTGCGCACACAAAAACGAACAGGTGTTAAAATTGAAAAACTACGTGTTTCGGGTGGTGGCTCACAAAGTAAAATAGCTTTGCAAATGACTGCGGATATTTTCGATTTACCAGTTGAAAAACCTCACACTTATGAAACTTCTGCTTTAGGAGCAGCAATAAATTGTGTAGTAGGTTTAAACCTATATCCTGATTTTGAAACTGCTATTAATAATATGTGCAGAGTAGGAGAAGTATACTTACCAAAACCTGAAAACCGTGATATATATAAAAAGCTGTTTGATAAAGTATACAAAAAAATGTATAAGCAATTAAAGCCTCTTTATAATAACATTAGGGATATTACAAATTATCCTTCGCAAGAGAAATAACAATAAAAAAGGATTTATGATATAAATTGTAGAAAATCAAATGCTTTGTATTTTTTAAGCACTTCATTTAATCTATTATATTATTTTTTAGTGCTCGTTTAAAAACAATACTCACCAATATTCCATTGCTAATTAATACTAACCAGTTAATAGAAATAATTACAACCTCAAAACGATCTTTTCTTACTATTCCGTGATTAATAGAAACAACTACAAATGAAATAAATGTTAAAACAAATGCTATTATAAAGATCCATCGAATTGCTTTTTCAACACGATTTGTATTTACAAATACCGGAGCTATGAAAAGGAAAGAAAATGTCATCATTATACATCCTAATTCTTCTAAGGCAATAAATATTCCGTGAGGATTATATTGTGTTAACAATGCAATACCTTCAGTTTCATCATTCATAAGGCTTGCAGGAATTACAGAAAATTGAATAAAATAAGCTAGTAATAAAACACTTGAAGAAATAATTGCAAAAGTAAGACTAATATGACTAAATATTTTGTTTTTATTCAAGGCATAGAAATGAATAGAAACCATAAAAATTATATAAGTCAGAATTTGTATTATAGCCAGAAACATCCAAAGGTAGTCCCCAGGAAATTGCGATAAGGTATTCAAATAAGGATATTCAATACAATTACCAGGACAAAACGCTCCAGCAATTGGAATGGAGGTCATTGCAAATCCAAAAGTGACAAGTGTTATTACTGCCAAAAATAGAGATGAATAAAATCCAATTTTCAAAACATTTAATTTGCTATCGTTTTCCGTTTTCATTATGGTTTTGTTTTAAATAATATATAAGGTATTGCGGGTTTTCGCTTTACTTCACTATCACTCAATACTAAAAATTAAAGATAACATTGTTAATTATAATTTTCAGTAAAAAGACAAGTCTAAAACGATAATACTTTATCACACTCAACTGTCCATTCAGCAAACTCTTTCATATTACTCAATTTTACACCATCGATAAATTCAATTTTTGCAATTCCACGAGCCTCGGAACACCCACCGCAACTTTTCACTACTCCACCTCGTTTCACAACTGATTTTAACATTCTTTCAATATTGTAGAATCCATCTGGTGTATTTTGGTTTGGTAATCCACAAAAAACCGCATCAGCAAGTAAGAAAATTTTTATTTCTACATTACTCCCGTGCTCTTTTTGCAATGTCATTGCCATTCGTAAGGCATTATATGCTTTTTCAGTTCCGTATGGAGCGTCATTTATTATAATTAATATTTTCTGCATTTTATTTTATATTTAGATTACACAATCATTTTGTTAAAAAAACACTTACAACAAACGTTTTTGGGTTTTGGCCTTGTAAAAGTATTACTTATTAATAAAGTTTAAAAATAGTAATAAGATTGTAATAAAAATTATACCTCACCTTAGTGTATTGAATGGATGGCAGTAGCTATATAATTACTATTTCTTGAATTTCTTTAAAAGTTTCCCCTTTTTCATTAACCCATTCAGTAAAACCATTTGAGTTCCGACCAAGTACCATGTTAGATGCAGCACTTGGGCTACTAAAAATGGCATCTTCAGCAAATTCAAGATTATCTCCTTTATCAATCAATATACTTGTTTCCAATAATTTTCTTCTAAGATTTCTATAAGTTTCAGTTGTAGATTTTGATAAACTCTTTTTGGCTTCACTTCCCTTAATTACTATATAACCTTGATCAGATTCATACATTTTTGCTTTAAAACTCTTAGTTCTAATTTCAAATATTTCAATAACACTTTGCTCTAACACTTTATCTTCAATAGTTTTAGGTTTAACAGTTGAAGGAATTAAGAATCTAAATCCCATTACTGGAAGCATTAGTTTTATCTGTTCAAGAAAGTATTCCATATCTGAAATATCGGCTTCATGAAGTGTAGGTAAATTTGGAGAATTCCCATTTTCAATTTCAGCAGTTTTAGCTTCAATTGCTAATTGAATTAATCTTGATTCTAAATATTTAATTTGAGCTTTAGTTAATAGTTCGTCCTTACTAATGAAGAAAATTAATTCCTTGAAATCTTTATTTGGATCGCTTAGATGCTGCTTTATTCTTGATTTTATATTTTCAGCTTCTCCAATATAAATATTTTCACCAAATGCTTCATCTGTTGGGTCTCCTTTAAGACAATATATTCCTGGATTATCGAATTCTGAACGAGTTAAAATTTTATTTAGTGCAGATCTTGGACTATAAATTGCTTTTCCTACCCAATTTCCAATTTCACTTAGCCGTGGTCCATACTCAGTTCCATCAATCATATAAACAGTCAATTTTTTTCCCATAAACTAAAATTTTAATTTTTATTAACCTTAGTACAATGTATGGCAATAGCTTAACATTAAATTTACTTCTTATCCACAATATCTCTTCCAAAAGGAGTTAACGCTAAGGAAGCTAATTTAAAATGTTGATTTCCGAATGGAATTCCTATAATCGTTATGTAAAGAATAATTCCGAAAACAAAGTGGGACAGGGCAATCCAGATTCCTCCAACCAAAATCCAAATAATATTAAATATTATGTATAAACAACCTCCGGATCGATTACTTTGAACTGTTGTTTTACCAAAAGGCCATAAAGCCAAAACTCCTAATTTAAGGGTTTGTATTCCAAATGGAATACCTATAATTGTAATCATCATTATTAAACTAGCAATAAAATATTCAAGTGCAGTAATTATACCTCCTAGTATTAGCCATAGTATGTTTCCAAGAATTTTCATATTTTAAATTTTAAATTAATATCACACATTTAGTATTTCACCTTCCGATTTTGCAACAATTACTGCTCCACAGCTATCACTCCAAACATTCGTTGCCGTTCTAAGCATATCTAATGGTCTATCAACAGCTAAAATAAGTCCTACACCTTCAAGTGGCAATCCAACCTGAGTTAAAATTACTGTTATCATAACCAAACTAGCCATTGGTATTCCAGCAGCACCAATTGAAGTTAATAATGCAGTTATTACAACAATAAATTGCTGAAATATTGATAAATCAACTCCATATGCCTGAGCGATAAACATTGCTGCAACACATTCATAAAGTGCTGTTCCATCCATATTTATTGTAGCTCCCAATGGTAGAGTGAAGCTTGTAATTTTATTCGATACTCCTGAATTATGTTCAACAGCTTCCATAGTTAATGGCAAGGTAGCATTAGATGATGAAGTAGAAAAAGCTGTTAGTAAAGGAGTGGTCATATTTTTAAAATGCTTGACTGGGTTAACTTTTCCTATAAATTTTGATATCACAGGTAAAGTAATAAAAGCGTGTACAACTAAGGCAATGATAACAGTAATCATAAATTTACCTAATCCAATTGCTAACTGAACTAAATCAGGTGAAGTACTTATTTGTTTTGCAACAATACCAAATACTCCAAGAGGAGTGAACTTAATAACAAATAAAGTAATTTTCATCATTACTTCGAATATAGAATTAAAAAAGCCTTTAAGGAATTCTGAATGCTTCGATTCCACTTGATTAATAAAGAATCCAAATAGAATAGCAAAAAATATAATTGAAAGCATTTTATTCTCGACAAATGCCTGAAAAATATTTGATGGTATAATATTTATTAATGTTTGACCAAAACTTTCCTTTGCAACATTTATATTTTCTACTCCTTGAGCTAAGCCTATATCAGCGCCAACCCCAGGCATAATACTATTTACTAATATAAGTCCTGTAATAATAGCTAAAGTACTAGTAATTAAATAGTAACTAAACGTTTTTAATGTCAATCTGCCTAGTTTATCGCCACTACCAATATTAGTAACTCCAGAAACAATAGAGCTTAAAATTAGGGGAATGACGAGCATTTTAAGTGCCTGCATAAAAACATCTCCCATCCAACTAATATATACAACCTTATTTGGGAAAAACGCTCCAAAGAATATTGCTAAAACGAGAGCAATTAATATTTGCCAATGCAATGCTATTTTCTTCATAATAATAGAATTTCAGAATTTGATCCTAAATGTAATAAATAGAATAATGTTTTATATAATAAATAGGAGTTAAGTTAAGTTTTCGGAGTTAATATCATGAAAAAATGCTTATTAAGAATTTAATATTCTGTACTTATATTAATTTGAGTTTTAAATATGCGATTCTCACGGAGGTAAATTTTATTGAATTTAAAGTAAATGATCCAGAGCTTTCATTTACTTAGTTCATTTTTTTTTTGACTTAATCCCTAAAAATCAGATTACAAATGTGAACATATATTGAAATCACATTTGTAACACACTAAATATTAAGATAAAATTACAATTGTAACACTAAATATTGATTGAATTATTTCACATTTATAAACACTTACAATTTGTAACCGATAAGACATTCCATTTTATTTTTATATTCATTATATCAATAACTTACACTAGTTATGTAAAGTAATAAATAATGTAAATTTAACTTGTAAGAGTAATTAACAATATATTTAACTGTATTTTAAGCATAATTCCACTGTAATTCAGCTATATAATCCATTTAGTTAAAGTTAAAGATCATTAAACTAAATATAATAGATAAATGAGATGATATCTTGCTATATTACAGTATTAATCATACAAAACGAATACTATTTAAAATCTAAATAGATCCTAATAACAGTAAGAACAAGGCCTTTTATTAAATAAAACTCTTGAATTATAAAATTTGGATATTAAATGTAAGAATGAATTTTATGTAGATAGGCT
>JAQIBH010000200.1 GCA_027859205.1 Bacteroidales bacterium
TTTATCATAAGTGCATGATTTTATGACTATAAGATAATAAAAATCTTGCACTTAAACAAATGAAACAAGCTATAAAATACTGAATATATGATCGTTAAACTATTTTCAGTGAACCCTAATTAGCTGACTCATTTAATGGCATTTGAACTGAATTCAAGATTGCTTCTACTTGTCTTAAATAATCGCGCTTATCAAATTGAGGTGCAAAAACAAATCCATCGATATTTATCACTTTATTTTTTTCTTCATCAATAAAAGAAAAACTAACAAAGGGACCACCCATAAAATCATTTTCAACCTTCCAAAGATTTCTTAGCTCGATAACGTCAATATCATTAACCTTTATCTCTCTTCTATAGGTAAGGGCATCTCTTTCCACTGCCATAAATGAACCTATAGTTGGTCCTGGAACAAACCGTTTTGTAAATTGTGTTCTTTTTGCAAACAAGTAATCCGTTGTTAATTCAACATCGGGTTTATCATAAGAATAAATTAAAATCCCTTGCACAATGTCACCTCTCCCTTTACTTTCATACCAAGAAAAATCTGTTGTATCCAAATCCAAAGAATAACCTTTAGGAATTGTTAATCTTACTCCAAATTTCCTTTCAATTTGATCGGCAAAACCAATTTGCTCATATTTTTTATAATTATCGGCATGACGTTTCAGTTCCATTTTAATGATTCTTTCAACCAACAAATCTCCATTTTCTCGTACGAGATCCTCTAAACTATTTTTGTCAGGAGCTAAAACATTAACTATAATTTGCGGTTTAGCCCAAAGATTTTCCTGAACAACCATTTTTGGTTCGTGTAAATCTTTATCAATCTTCACAATAATCACATTTCTGTGAGTTTTAAAAATATTTGAAAAAGCGGTAAACGGAATATGAATTAAATCAAACACTGGTTCTGGTTGAGGTAAAGCTGGATGAGCCTGACTTAACTTCATTTTAAATTCCTTCCCAATATCAGAACTCCAAAGTTTGGGTTCAATAACAAGAACTACTTCGCCAGATTTACCTGTTACGTTTGGTAATAAAGCTGAGGAGTCCTTTTCTTTACAAGATGAAAACAAAAGTGTTGTTATAATTATTGAAAGAATAATTTTTTTCATAGTAAGTTAATATTACTTATTTAAATAAATCTTTAATTTTTTTCCTGCTTTTAAATCTTTTTCATTATTAATGTTGTTCTCTTCTTTTAACTCTGAAATCGATCGGCAATTAAATTTCTCTGCAATACTCCACACTGTATCGCCATTTTGCACAGTGTAATATATAAAACGATCTGTAGTATCTCTTTGTTGTTTTGGTCGAATTCTTTCTTCTTCAATTTTTCGTGCCAATTGTGGACTAACCCATACATCAAGTTTTTGTCCAACATTAAGGTCGTTTGTTGGTAAACTATTCCAAATTTTTATATCATCAATTGTACAACTATAATTTATTGCAATTTTATGAAAATACTCTCCTCTAGCAACTTCATGAATAATTCTTATTTTTCCGTTTGTTTCTCCCGCTTCTGAAACGACCTCACTAAAATTATGTTCAGGAATAGATTGATCAAATATCGCTTTTTCATTTTTAACAAAAGATCGTATCTTGCTGCTTGGCAAAATAAGTATTGCAGGGTCCTTCATTTTTGGAATGAAATCAAGTTTATACGATGGATTTAAATATTGTAATGTTTCAATCGGGATTTTTGTAACTTCTGCAATCCTTTTAAAATATACAGCTTTATTAAGCTTTACGGTATCAACATCAAGATATATATATTTCGATTTAACTGGCTCAATATTGTGATCTTGATAATGGTTCATTACGTAATTAACAGCAATAAAGGCTGGAACATAACCATTAGTTTGCGCAGGAAGATAAGGTTGAATTTCCCAGAAATCAGTTTTCCCTCCAGAGCGAAGAATGGCATTTCTTACAACACCTGGACCACCATTATAAGCAGCAAGTGCTAATTGCCAATCATTATAAATTCTATATAAATACTGAAGGTAACTACATGCAGCTTCTGTCGATTTATATATGTCACGACGTTCATCGACGTATGAATTAACTTCTAAGTCGAACATTTTACTGGTATTAATCTTAAATTGCCATAAGCCCACTGCAGCTGATGAAGACACTGCTCTTGGATCAAGCGCCGACTCAATTATTGCCAGATATTTTAGTTCCAATGGTAACTGATATTTATCTAAAGCTTCCTCAAAAATTGGGAAATATAGTTCTGCCAAACCAATTATCTTTGCTAAATGCTCACGACGTTCAATTGTATAAACATCTATATATCGTCGAACCCGATCATTATATTCCAATTCTATTGGAGTAAGATTATTTAGTTCGGCCATTTTGTATTCGTAAACTAAATCGGGATAAATAGGAATTGAATCTTTTTTCTTTTTCTTTTCAACAGGATCTACTTCACTGACTTTATAATACTCCCTTGCATAAATTTTGGTTTCAAATATTAGTAATGTGATTAAAAATAATATTGAAAAATAAATTTTTTTATACATATAATTACTGTTCATCTCTCTTTTTAATTTCTCGGGTAAAAATACTATTTATCGTAAACTTATACATTAAATAATATAAAAAAGCACTTTCAATTTATTAACAGATATTTTAAGAAACAAAAAGAGGATGTTTTATAAGACCAAATAGTTGTCATTCTGAGCCTGCAGACGGCAGTCAGTCTTGTCGAAGAATCTATTTGATTATGAATTAGATATTTCGACTGGCTCAATATGACTTTTTTCATAGAAGGTCTCCTTTCGAACACCTTTTTCTAAAAACAAAAAACCTGCTTTACATAATATGAAAAGCAGGTTATATTAACTTAATAATATTTATTATTCTTCCGAATCCTCTTTGTCTTCTCCTTCTTCTTCTTTGGTTGCTTTTTTAAAGTCTTTCAAACCTTGGCCAAGGCCTTTCATTAATTCCGGTATTTTTTTGCCGCCAAAAATTAATACAACAACTAAAACTATAATTACAATTTCCCAAGGGCCGAACATTCCAAGTAATATTGAAGGTACTAACATATACTTTTATTATTATTGTTTATACAAATGTAAGACAATTTATTAGTTATTAAAATGCTTAAAAATATCATTCCCGTTTGCGTAAAGTAAAAGTCCCAATAATAAAATCATTCCAACCATTTGGGCGTATTCTAAAAACTTATCACTAGGCTTACGGCCGGTTACCATTTCATATAATAAAAACATAACATGACCTCCATCCAGAGCCGGAATAGGAAGAACATTCATTATTGCAAGAATGATTGACAAAAAAGCTGTTAAATTCCAGAATGCCTGCCAATTCCATGTACTTGGGAAAATTTTACCAATAGTAATAAATCCACCTAAAGATTTATATGCTTCAGTTTTTGGTGAAAAAATCAGCTTTAACTGTTTTAAATAACTTTGGAAGGTTTCAACACCTTTATTAATTCCTGCTGGTATTGATTCCATCAGGCTGTATTCAGTTTTTTCCAGTTCCAAAAAATTATACGGATTATCAGCATATACCCCAATAATTCCTTCTTCTGAAACCTGAATATCAAAATCTAAAATTTTACTATCTCTTTGAACTTTTATTGAAACTAACTGATTTTTATACTTAAATATGGAATCTTTATATTGATCGAAATATTCTATTGCTTGTTCATTTATTCCAATTAGTTTATCACCTTTTTGCAAACCTGCTTTTTTAGCCTCAGAATCTTTTGAAAAATCTCCAATATAAAACGGGACACGAACTTCTATAAAATTTGTGGTTTTAAGTAATTTTGGAATTATACTCTCTGGAATAGATACTTCCGCTTGTTGACCATTTCTTTCTATCTGGATGGTTTTTACATCTTCTAAAATCAAGTGAGGAACTATTGCATGAAAATCTTCAATTTCTTCGCCATCTAATGATAAGATTTTATCTCCATTTCGCAATCCCATATCATAAGCTATAGAATCAACCACAATACCATGTTCCACGCTCTTATTTGGCAAGAATTCATCTCCCCAAGTATATAAAATGGCTGAGTAAATTACCAATGCTGTAATAAAGTTTACCATTACACCACCAAGCATTATTAATAATCGTTGCCATGTTTTTTTAGAACGAAACTCGTGTGGTTGTGGTGGTTGTTTCATTTGCTCTTTGTCCATCGACTCATCAATCATTCCTGATATTTTAACATATCCTCCTAATGGCAACCATCCAATTCCATATTCGGTTTCGCCTCTTTTTATTTTAAAAAGCGAGAACCAGGGATTAAAAAATAAATAAAATTTCTCTACCCTCGTTTTAAATATTTTAGCAAAAGCAAAATGTCCAAATTCGTGTAATACTACTAATATGGATATGCTAAGTAAAAATTGTCCTGTTTTAACTAATACTTCCATCTATCAATTCTTTAATTACTTATTTATTAATGTCTTTGAAAACTCTCTAGTTTCTTTATCTGTATTTATTAGATCATCCAAATTAGGATGTTTTATATAAGCTATTTTGTGCATGCTTTGTTCAATAAGATCTGTCATTTCACAAAATCCTATTTTATCTTTTAAAAATGCTTCAACCGCTATTTCATTTGCAGCATTTAAAATACAAGGCATATTTCCACATTTATCCATTGCATCGAACGCCAATGCAAGATTTCTAAAACTTTTTAAATCGGGCTTCTCAAAAGTTAATTCGGGATGATCCCAAAAGCTAAATCTTGGAAAATTAGTTTCCATCCGATTAGGAAAACTAAATGCATATTGAATCGGAAGCTTCATATCTGGTAATCCCATTTGTGCTTTTATTGATCCATCACGAAATTGTACAGCTGAATGCACAATAGATTGAGGATGCACAACTACTTCAATTTGTTTAGGCTGAATACCAAATAACCATCGAGCTTCAATCGCCTCTAATCCTTTATTCATCATAGTAGCAGAATCGATGGTGATTTTTGCACCCATATCCCAATTTGGATGTTTTAAGGCCTTTTCTTTAGTAACCGATTTTAAAAACTCTAGATCCCTTCCTCGAAATGGACCTCCAGAAGCTGTTAAAATAATTTTTTCAATTGTATTTTGTCCTTCGCCAACCAAACATTGAAATATTGCAGAATGCTCAGAATCAACAGGTAAAATACTAGCTTTATTTTGTAAAGCCAGTTTTTGAATCAACTCTCCTGCAACAACTAGAGTTTCTTTATTTGCTAAAGCAATTGTTTTACCCGATTTAATCGCATTTATTGTTGGGAGCAAACCCGAATAACCAACCATTGCAGTAAGTACAATGTCGATAGTATCCATTTCAACTATTTGAGAAACGGCATCACTACCTGCATAAATTTTAACTGGAAGATCTCGAAGTGCTTGAACCAACTCATCATATTTTGATTCGTTAGCAATTACAACTGTATTTGGCTTAAACTCTCTAACTTGTTTCAAAAGTAATTCAACATTATTATATGCAGTAAGAACCTCTACTTCGAAGTGTTCTGGATTTTCCCTAATAACATCTAGTGCTTGTGTACCGATTGAACCAGTTGATCCTAATATTGCAATTCTCTTTTTCATTTATTCTTCTCTTTCTCCTTCTCACAAATTAACTAAAATGCAACATAATCTTCCGGATCAATAGAGGTCCCATTATGCCATAATTCAAAATGTAAATGCGGCCCGCTGGTTAATTCTCCTGAATTTCCAATTATAGCAATTGCTTCTCCCGCAGTTACATGATTACCCACTTTTTTTAATAGTTCTGAATTATGCTTATAAATAGAAATTAAATTGTTATCGTGCTGTATTTGAAGCACATACCCGGTTTCAAGAGTCCAGTTTGCAATAATTACCGTGCCATCCAGAGTTGCTACAACTACTTTGTTTGAAGCAGTAACAATATCTGTCCCAAAATGATTTTCGCTTGGGTTAAATGAATTCGTAACTAAACCTTTTACTGGTGGATAAAAATGTATGCTAGAAAAATCGGTTTTATTTGAAGTATTAACCAATATTGACAAATTAAATAACTCTTCTTCTTCTATTTGCTGACGTAATAATGAGTCATGCTCAGATTTATCAAAGGTTATTTCTTCGTATCTTATAGTTGTATCTAGAGAATTTTCATAACTCAATGGTGTTCCTCCTCTGATAATTGTATTTATACTTTCAAAATAGCGATCGCGGATTTCTAATTCGTGTTCTAAGGAATCTAGTTTATAAACATTATTAATGATATTTCTACGCATATTTCCATCGGGATAACCTGGTATAAATTCTCTAATAGGAGTAAAAGCGATTAAAACAATTATTCCTATTGTAAAAAGCAATAAAGATGTTCCTCCTATTGAAAATACATTTAATCTTGAAAGTCGCAAATACCAAACCTCTTCAAAAGTATTATCATTATAGATACTTAAACGGTATTTATTCTTTAGTTTATTAACAATATGTTTCTTTCTTTCTTTGATCATCAACAATTAATTTGTTTGCAAAGATAAACGTTTTCGGTAAAGAAAACAGTTAAAAATAAGCCTACTAAATTAGCTCAAACAAATGAATTAAACGAAGTGTTTTAATTATTTATGGGTCGATATAACATAAATTAACAATTGATATTTAATTAAATAGCATTAATGCTAAAAATAAATGCATAAAAAACATAAGAATAGGCAGGAAAATTTGTTTTTTATCTATCATTAATTACCTTTGCAACCGCAATAAAGATAAATAAACGTACTTAAAATATATTGCGGGGTGGAGCAGTTGGTAGCTCGTTGGGCTCATAACCCAAAGGTCATAGGTTCGAGTCCTGTCCCCGCTACTAGAAAAGCCCTACAAACACAACGTTTGTAGGGCTTTTGGTTTTATGGGGTGTAAAAAATATTAAAAGTTAAATTTACTTTTCTCTCTTCTTTTTTCGATGATACTTCAGAATCCACTCATTTTATAGAACAAACTCTTCCCATAACTCATTTTCCCGTTTTTCCTTTTCTGCTGCTTCGTTCTTTTTAACCTCAACTGAATTTAGGTCTTTTAGAACCTGGAAAAGATTTGGTTTGTCCTGCTCCTCGGCTCTCTCCATCAATAGCTTTGCTATCATACTTCTGCCTCTTTCTCTTTTTTGTTCAGGTGCAAGTTCCCTTTTAAAGATTTTACTACCTTCTTTTTTAGGCTTTATAGGATCTTTTTTTTCCATAGTTTTTTTCTATTAAGCTACGAAACAATCTGTTAAAAGTCAACATTACAGATTATTAAACTTGGAGATATTCAAGTAATATTTGATTCTTAGGAGACTCATCTCTAAAAAAGCTCTAAAATCCAAAAAAACAATAAAAAGGGGGTCACCTTTTTTGCTTTTTGGGAATTAATATATGAGGAATAGTTTATTATTTAGTGAAAAGAATTATTAAAGTTATCATGCAGATTGTATTTTAATGAAAAATAGTTATGCAACTCCATTTGGATTCCATTATTGTAGATTGTTTATGAACTTTTCGTAATTTATATTTATTCTAAACAAGTGCTATAAATGTATTCTATATATTAAGTTTACTCAGAGGGAGCTGAAAAAGAGACAAAAAGGTCTTTAGAATATGATTTTGCGGTTAACGAAATTATTACTAATTATGCAAATCTTTTTTAAAAATAAGAGAGTTTTTATATTAAAGAAGGCCCTAATTTATTAACCCAATAATCTATGAATAGATATAAATATCTTTTCTCGGTTGCACTTTTGTTTTTCTTAACAACCATAACGTCTTATGCACAGGACAACATTCCAATGTTCTCTGTTAAAAATTTAAGAATTACTATAAAGGAGAGTGATACTGTTGTGGTAAAAGGAAATGTAGAAATCCTTTCAAATAGCAATCAAAATCAAAATATACATAACGAGGGAATTTTAATTATAACTGATTCGCTTAAGAGTAGTGTTGATTCTTTATTCTTAACGAGTTCTGTTCCTGGAAAAGATAATGATAGTGCAAGAATTGAAGGTGGCGGACCTTTGGGCAAAGTTGTTTTTCAAGATGATACAATTAATTCTATTTATGGTAATCCCTCAATTTATTTAAATGACTTAACAGTTAAAAATGGACTTTTAACTTTAGATACGAATATAATAGTTTTTGGAGATGTTGAATTGACCCAGGGGAATTTAAATTTAAATAGATATCATATCCATTTATATGATCTTGATCCTACAATAAACCAGGATTTTGGAAGAATAAAGCAGGGCACCGAAACAAACAGTTATAAAATTTATGACGACAGCTCTGGATATATTAGGGCTGCTAAATTGTACAATGGCAAATCTGATCCTGCTAATTTGGGATTTAAAATATCTCCTTCAAGTAATATGGGGAATTTTTTTTTAACCCGGTTTCATAACTCGGATACAACTGTTACAGACGGAGGAATAAAAAAACTTTTTCTTATAGAAGATAATGATGGCACATTTGGAGATGATAAAAATATTCAGTTAAATTACTTTACAGGAGATCTATACGGAGATTTAGTAGGTAACGATTCATCATTAAGGATTTTTCATAAGGACATTAACGGCGACAGATATAAATATTTAAAGGGAGATGTTACAATTTATGATGATTCTATTAATGTGTATGCTTCTTTCCATCCTGGATATTATACTATAGCTGATTCAATATGTGACAATCCTCCAAGAGTTAATCTAGGGCCAGACCGGGTAATATGCGAGGGTAACGCAATTAAACTACTGGCAGATACTGTGTATCTGGAAGAGGATAGACCTTATATGACTTATGCATGGAATTCTCCGGATTTAAATCTTATTGATGAACAAGAAGCAATTTTAAATATCCCAGATGATACAATAAATAACTATTTAAATAACACCCTTACTATTCATTTAATCGTTGAAGATGCAAAGGGTTGTATAAATTACGATACCATCCGTTTTTTTACTTTTCCTAATCCGCATTTAAATATTATAATAAATAAACCTTCTCCAAATATTTGTATGGGTGATACAGTAATATTTACTGACACAAGAAATAATTTTGGTGATTATATTTGGAATTTTAGACCTGAAAATACACAGGATTTAATTGATAATCCGTTTTACGTATTTAATTATCGATCTGGTTACAATTACATTAATATTATATATACGGATACAAATGCTTGCAAAATTGATACTACGTTTTCTGTTACAGTTCATGCTTTACCTGAACCTGATTTTATTGTTAAGGCAGAAAGTTGTTTAGGACAAGAATTATTTTTGGATAATAAAAGTTATATAAATGATGGATCCATTACAAAATATGTATGGAATATGGGTAATGGAAATGAAATTGAAGTTACTCAAAATCATGTTATTTCCGATTCATCTCTTCAATTTATAACTGATACAATAACAATTAATAATACTAGTCCTGATTTAGTATATAATTATAACAAAACGGGTATAAATGATATTAATTTAATTACTACTTCAAATAGTGGTTGTATTAACGACACAACTTTAACTACCCAAGTTTATGATTCAGTTTTTGTAGCCTTTGAAGCTAACTTATTTACTAATGTTTGTTTTGGTTTAGAATCAAGATTTTTCCCTTCTGTAGGTACTTCAGATACCAATTTAGTTGCTGAATACCAATGGTATTTTAGTGATACTGTTATCATTGCTTATAACTTAGATGACACAATAAATTATACATTTGAAACCGCAGGAATACAGAATGTAACTTTAACTGCAGTTTCTAAGCACGGATGTTCAAATTCAGTTACAAAAACAGTTAGTATTTATTCATCTCCGTTAGCTACATTTACAGTCAATCCTGAGTGTTTAAATAATGCTAGTTTATTTAATAGTACAGGTTCAGATACAACATCATTAAATTATACATGGTATTTTGAAGACACGACAATTTATAAGCCGGCAGGCACAGCTTTATATTACACATTTAATAATGCTGGAAAACATCAGGTTGAACTCGAAGTTTCGTTTGTCAATGGATGTATAACAAATTTTATCGATTCGGCAATTATTGTAGAAAACCCTGATGCTAATTTTGCTGTTCATGGAGCTTGTATTAATAATCAAGTTGATACAATAATATTAAATACTTCAAATAATATTATAGAAACTACCTATAACTGGGATTTTGGTGATGGTAGTACTTCCCCAAATATTGAGCAACCTCTTAAAGTATATAAAGATGCAGGGAATTACAAAGTTAGGTTAGAAGCAAATACAAATTATACGGTAAATAGTTCTAATTTTAGTTGTAATTCACTCTATACTGATTCAATAGAAATATTTAATGTTGTTCCTGCTGATTTTAAAGTGGGTGATAATACCAATGTTTGTGAAGGGAATACATCCATATTTTTGTTAGAGAACATAAGTATTGATCTAACAAATATAGATTATTACGAATGGCAGTTTGAAACAGATACTCAAACTATTTCTAATCCTGTAAATTATAATTTCAGCTCTGATGGCATTTACAACGTTACACTAAAAACTGTTACAAAAAATGGGTGTACTGATAGTACTATAAAGACAGTAACAATTTATGATACACCAGTTGCATCTATCATTTCTGATAGTGTTTGCTTTGGTGAAGAACTAGTATTCAGCATTCCTGTTAGTGTTAGAGATGTAAATAATATATATAACTGGTATTTAGGGGTTGATCATATTGGAACAGGATGGGACGTAAGTGTAAATAATCTGGCTGTAGGAAATTATGAATTGATATTAAAAGCAGAATCTCAAAATGGATGTGCTAACGAAGATACAAGTTCTGCTGTTGTTAGTTCATTGCCATCGGATCTTTTCCAGCCAGAGATAGATGTTTGCTCAGATACTTTTCAATTAGTTGGCACAAATCCTGATTATGATTACTTATGGAATAGTACATTGTTAAGTAATGCGTATGTAGTAAGAAATGATGAAATTTGTATAGTAGAAAAAACCAATAAAATAACTGGATGCCAATCAACTGAATCAATACAGGTTTCGTTAAATAAGCCATTAAATGTTGATTTAGGAAATGATACTAGTGCATGTGGTAGCATTCAATTAGATGCCGGTTATTTTGGGTTAAGTGCTACCTACAAATGGTCAAATGGAGAAACGGATCGTTATTTAGATGTAATTTCAACTGGCGAATATAAAGTAACAGTTAACCAGGGAGGTTGCTCTGTTTCTGATTCAGTGCAAATAATCGTAAACAGCATACCAATCCTTGATTTAGGCACCGATATTGAAGCATGTGCTTTCGAAACAGTTAATTTGAATGCAGAAATTGCCGGAGGAGATACTTACATATGGTCTAATAGCTCTTCTTTAAGTAGTATTAATATTACTTCAGGCGTTGCAACATCAAGAACATACAGAGTTACTGTAACTGATAATAACAGTTGTGTTGTAACAGATAAAGTTAAAGTTACTTATAATCCTGTTCCTCAGGTTGATTTAGGAACTGATATTGAAACATGTCAAAACATTGATCTCGCTCTTAATGCTACTGTTGTAAATGGAGCTAATTATTTATGGAGCAATGGAGAAACAGATCCGATTATTTTTGTATCTGAGTATAGTGAAAATGTTATAACTAAAAGTTATTCTGTTAATGTAGAGAATTTATATGGATGCACAAATACAGATACCATTATTGTACAATTTAATCCTGTACTAGAAGTAGTTTTACAAGATCAGGTTGCTTGTGGCAACGAAGTAATTATTCTAGATGCTTATGTACAAGGTGCAATCTCTTATAATTGGAATAATGGAAGTATAGATTCTGTTTTAACTATTGATCCTCAAATTGATGGGGAAGGTGTCTATTATGTAAATGTTGAAAATCAGTACAATTGTATTTCTACTTCTAATCAGTCAAACGTGACATTCAGAGCAGCTCCTACTCCGGTATTGCCTGATGAAATAACTGGATGTAATGAAGTTAGTATTGATGCTGGTAATTTTGGTGCGGAATTTTTATGGAACGATAATATTTCAACTCAAACAAGAAGTGTATATCAGTCGGGATTATATACAGTAGAAATAACTAATGGTAATAACTGTACTATTGTTGACTCAATTGAGGTAACCGTAAATTATATAACCAAGCCTTATTTAGGACCTAATTTATCATTATGTACAAATAATCAGGTTATTTTAAGAACTGGTTTACATGATCCAGAATATTCGTTCGAATGGAACGGTTATTCAAGAGGAGATACCATGTTGGTTGGTAATTCAGGAACATATATCGTTCGTGCAATGCATAGCAATGGCTGCGAAGATTCTGATACAATTGAAATTATTGGTAGATCATTACCGAATGTGGATTTAGGTCCCGATATGTATAAATGTACAGATGATAACTTTATATTAGATGCAGGTACGGATGGTTATGCATATAACTGGGGAAATACAGAAGCCTTGGAAGCTTACCATAGATTACTCGAAGTTTCTGATACAGGCAAATACTGGGTACAAGTAACAAACGATTATGGATGTATTGCAAGTGATACTATTGAAATAAAACCAACCAGCTTATCTATTGATCCATTGTTTGTAACTAATAGTAAATTAATTGCTGGTGATTCAGTATTGTTTGTTGATATGTCATACCCTGAGCCTTTAAATTGGTTATGGGAGTTTGGCGATCTTCAGCAATCTATACTGCAAAATCCGGTGCACGTGTATTATGGAGGTGGAAGTTACCAAGTAATAATGCATGTAAGTAATTCGGTTTGTAATGCTTCCATTATAAAAATTATTGAGGTTGAGCACAGGAATAAATCAGGGAATGAAGATGAAGATGGTGGTACTGACTTATTTGGCGATGATTTTATTGAGATACAGAATGTTAAAATTTATCCAAATCCGAATAATGGAAATTTTACACTTGAAGCAGAGTTAAGTACACGGTCTAATGCCAATGTTTATATTTTCGATTTAATGGGACGATTAATTTCTATAAGAAAATATTCAGATGTAGAAATAGTAAGCCAGGACGTTGATATACAAAGTAAAAGTTCAGGTATTTATATTATTAAAATAATTGCTGGAACCGACCATAAAACATATAAGATTATTAAACAGTAGTCTTTATTATTAGAGAGTAATTACAAAAGAAACGAAATAATAATTAACATAATTTTAAATTTTTAACAATGAGAAATTTTACCAGGTTAATTTTAGTAGTAACATTTTTTAGCTTAAGTACCATTACTTGGGCTCAGGTTGGAATAGGTATTGCAGATCCTAATCCTGCTGCAGTTTTAGATTTAACTGCAGATTCTACAGGGGTACTTTTTCCAAGGATAAATAATAGTGCGGTACTTGATACTGCAACAGGTCTATTCTTTTATGCAACAGATGATAATCGATTTTATTTCTTTAATGGAACCAATTGGCAATGTGTTAATCCATTTATTTCATCTGCACCCGGTAATGCCAGATTAAATGGAGATTTAACTATGCAAGGAAATGTAGTTGTTGAACCGGAAAGTAAATTTATTGGTTATGGAACTGTTCCTGTTGGAGGTATTATGATGTGGTCAGGAGATCCAACAATCTTACCTGCTGAATGGGCGTTGTGTGATGGAAATGGAACGTACAAAGATATTAGTAATATTATAAGGGATATCCCTGATTTAAGAGGAAAATTTGTTGTTGGGTTTGATCCTGATCTTCCTAATTATAATAGTACCTGGAATGAGGGAGGGCAAAAAAGTTTTGTATTAACGAAAGATAATATTCCAGAGCATAATCATACGATTAATCATAATCATTCCTTAAATGATCCTGGTCATATACATCAAATTCATACTAGTAGGGATGGTGGAAATGGTGAAATTTCAAAGCAAGATTCCCATAATAGTGTTGATAAACCCACAAAATCTGCTACTACAGGCATTACTATAAATGCGTATAATGGAAATTCTGGAATTTGGGGTACAAATATTTATACACCACCGGTAACTGAAACTAATTTGGAAGGTAATCCGTGCAAATACAATATAACAAAAGTTGGTTGTACCGATCTACGCCCTTATACAAATTACCTAATGGAATCAAATTGTAATGGTTTTCATCCATTTATTAAGCCACCAAATCCCCCGGGGATAGACAACCCAGATTATTTTGCAAGTACAACAAATGAACCACTATGTAAAAATGCAGACTATAATCCAGATTATGGGGACATTACTGAAATAGAACCTGGCTATTGGGGGGTTGTTTCGGTTGATAACCGCCCGCCATATTTTGTTGTGGCATACATAATAAGAGTAAAATAAGTTATTTTTTAAATATAAAATTATAGTTAACGAAATGAAGACATTTGGAAAATTATTGGGAATAGGTATAATGTTTATCTTTTCTTCTTTTGTAGCAGTTGCACAATTAACAGATATTGTAGAAAGCAAGGAAACTAAGGGTTTAGGGCGAATCAGTCTTAATTTCCCTGAAGATGGTCACGAATTTACATTGAGAGAAGATAAAATTTTTGATTGGTACTGTGCTGATAATTTAGAAATTGGTCAGGAATATTGTTATTATATGAAAATAGTAAAAATGGAAGAAACTGATAATCCTGATGCTGTTATAAATAATAGTGCCTATTTTGAATTTATTTCTGATACAATAGATTATTACTGGTCAATATGGTTTGAAGATCTTGATACAGTTTATTTTGCTTCAGGCCAACATTTTGCATGGCAGGTGCAAGCGTATACTGCAGATACGGTTTTTGCTGAAAGTAAAGTATTTACGTTTAAAGGTCCTCCACCATTCGAATCGTTTATATCAGGGAGCCGTACTGTTTATACAACTAATTTTACGCATATAGATGAAAATTGGGATAGTTTATGTGGATATGGTCATATTAATTTATACAACCAAAATCCTGCAATTACCGTTCCGGTATATTTTGAAAATATTGATGCAGAACTGTTAGGATCATATTTTTATCAACGTGGAGGTACTATTTATGGAAGCTACAAAGATACTTTTAATATATCTCCTGATGATGTTACCTCAGTGGCTTCAACACAAATGTATATAGATTCTCTAATTTTAACTGAATACGAGGCGAAAGTAGGGTGCCAGTTTTCTCCATCTGTAATTATAGATAAGGATACTTTATCATATCAATTTGAAGAATGGATTAACTTGGATGGGAATGATCGTCCCTATTCTAAATTTATTATTAATGATACAGTAATAACCAATGATAATTTTATTTTTAGCATTGCAGATAGTTGCTATTTATACACTTCTAATTATAAATATTATCCTGGCTTTTATGGCAACATTAAGTATTACTATGGCACAGATTCATTAGATATTGCAATTCCAAATGAAGCAAAAGAGCTGGATTATTGTGATTTTACACTTGATGATAGCATTTATATTACAAATCAATTAGAAATAGCGTTTTCGTCAGGAACTCTCGATTGTAGTGATGATAAATCACCGGAAGCTTTTAAAGATTCACTAAATTGGCGCGGTATATATTTAAATGAATTTAAATTCAGTGCAGTAAAACAGGACAGTTCATTTAGTTTTGTTTTAAGTGATGAAGCATTAGTTTCAGTTAAACGTGCCTCTTCGAAATGGTTAGCGTATACCGAAGAAAACAAATTTATTGTAGATATAGACACAACATTTGCTAATCCAGTAATTGGTTCTTATAATTATTTTAGTGCTAATTACGATCATATTAAGATAAATAACATAGATGATACTTTGGGTTGGGAACTTACAGGTGTAATTCACATTCCTTATTTAAAGAATCATGATTACATTATAAATATTCCGATCAAAGACAACATTATTTTATTAGCAGAATCAGATAGTAATGATGTATTTCAAGTATTTCCATTAAATGAACATGAATTGTATTCATTTGGAGTCATTATTGACAATAGTTTATATATTGGAGAAATTGATCATGTTAATAAAAAGGTTGCTATTGAAATTCCTCCATCAAATAGTGTAATTTATTTTAAACCTTATTTCAGAATCGCGGGACTTGATTTTAAATTTCGTTTTGAATCTGTAGTAAGTGAAACTTCACAGTTAACGTATTACTACTACTATACTGATGTTATTCAAGTAGTGTCATATGATGGTAAAATATTAAGATATGAAGCTACAATCGATATTGAAGAGGAAGAGACCACATCAAATAAAAATTATCTGTCAGATTCAAAAATAAAAGTTTACCCAAATCCGGCAGCAGATTTTATACAAGTTTCAGGCTTAACGGAACGTACTATTATTTCTTTGTTGGATATCAACGGTAGAGAATTATTGAAACTGAATGCAGATAAAGAAACCAAAATAGTTGACATCAGCACATTTGAGAGCGGAGTCTATTTTGTAAAAATTGAAAATTCAAAAGAAAATTTCAGCAAAAAAATAATAAAGCTTTAATAAAATCTGTGTTATGAGAGATTTAGCCGCGTTAATTTTATTTATCGTTCTGTTTTGTACTGGCATATATTATTCTGGTTAAGTAGATCAAATTTATAAGTTTAGATAGAGGAAATGAAAATAGTGAAGTTTATACATAAGATATTTGTAGTCGTTTTTTTAATTGTAATAGTGAATTTTACAGTAAAAAGTTCGTCATGTTTACCAGGCTGGAAATATCAAAGGGAAATTGATGTTACAAATGGAGGAATTACAGCTTTAACTGATTTTCAAGTCTTGTTGGAGTTTAATAGCGCAAACTTTGTAAGTGCTGGGAAAATGAATATTTCTGGTTCCGATATCCGTTTTATGGATGATAATAACAATCTTTTATCGTATTGGATTGTTCCCGGAACCTTTAATACAACAAATACACAGGTTTGGATTAATGTTACTGATATTCCACTTGGACCTTCTGTAATTTACATGTATTATGGAAATAACACAGCATATAATGCATCACGTGGAGAAGAAACTTTTGAATTTTTCGACGATTTTGAAAGAGGTACAGGAAACTGGAACTTCTGCGGTGGGAGTTATTACATTGATAATGGTGAATTAGAATTATATTCTACAGCGAGTGATGATAACCAAGCTGTAATGCAAACGGTACAAGCTTTTTCAGCTCCTTTTGTTTCAGAAATGAATGTTACCAACTATTCTGGTGATAATTCAAAAAAAATAAGCATAACGCAATTAAAATCAAATACTGAAGGTTACGGTTTTACATATTTCTATTCAGCTGGTGATAAAATGGAAATTTCCAAATATACATCAGGAACCGATTGCTTTGATTATTCAACTTCCTTTGGCACCGCAATTTTATCAACAAGTATTATTGGTAAATGGGAATTTGCATGGAAAACAAATAATACTCAGAATGGTAAACATGGTAATGTTGATTTACAAGGGAATGATACATCAATAGTATATCCTACTACTTTATATTCAGGAGCTGCAGTATATGGCACTGTTGCTTCTGTGACTATCGATTGGTATAGAATTAGAAAATGGGCCAATAGCGATCCGGTTCTTACATTAAATACGAGCTTGGAAACATTATTACCCGATGCAGGCAATATAAATGAAGGCAGTAATTCGCCATTATGCGAAGGACAAACTTTAACATTATTTGCCGATGATATTGGCAGTGCTACATATACATGGAAGGATCCAACGGCCTTGTCTTTTTCAAATGCTGTGACACCTGTTCCAATTGATGGAGTAACAGGCGCACAAGCCGGAACTTACCAATTAATTGTTGAACCAACTAGTGGCAGTTGTACCTCAATTACTTTAGAAATAGAAGTTGAAATATCAGACAATACTGTTGTTGGAATAATTGATGGAGATACAGTAGTCTGTTCTGGTAATAACGGTGGAGTATTAGAATTAAAAAGTTATATTGGAGATATAGTACGTTGGGAATATTCGTTAACAGGAGGTGACCCCTGGGCGACAATTGAAAATACATCTTCGCAACAAAATTACCAGGATTTAACTCAAACTACCTATTACAGGGCTGTTGTTAAAAATGGTGAATGCAACCAATTAACATCTGATGTAGCGAGCATTACCGTAAATTCTTTATCTAATGCTGGAACTGCAACAGGTGATGCAGTTATTTGTAAAAACGAATCAGCCAATATTTCATTGAATAGTTATAATGGAGATATTATTTGGGAGAAAAAACCCGTAGATGAGACTTTGTGGAGTGCTGCTGGTTTTTCATCAGATAATTTTAATACAGTTATTTTAGATACTACAACTTATTATAGAGCTATTGTTACAAATAGCATTTGTGATCCGGATACATCTAATACACTTGAAATTATTGTGAATTGTGCTTCTGTTGGTGGCACGGTTGAGTTAGACACAGTTTGCACAGGTGATACAGGAGAATTAGTATTAATAGCTTATACGGGAACAATTCTTCGTTGGGAAGAATCTTCAACAGGTGGAAATCCATGGGCAACAGTTCAGGAATCAGGGAGTACTTTGGCTTACGAAAATGTTGAGCAAACAAAGTATTATCGTGTAGTTATACAAAATTCAGGATGCGATATTGCATATTCTACTATTGGAGGTGTTATAGTTGATCAAAATCCAACTGCAGATGAAATTTTAGGAATTAATACGGTATGTTATCAAAATAATACCGGAGAAATTGTACTTTCTGATTATACAGGTACTATTAATAACTGGGAGTATTCTGTTGACAATGAAAGTTCGTGGTATAATATTGTTTCCACAAATGATACGATAAATTACACTAACCTTTTGGAAACTACTTTTTTCAGAGTCGGACTTTCTAGCGAATATAACAAATGTCCGGCCATTTATTCAAATTCTGTAAAACTTACTGTAAATGAAACTACTCTGGGTGGTACTACAGGGTATGCAGCTACAGTATGTAGTTCTGCAAATAATGGAACAATTAAATTATCAGCACAACGTGGTGATGTATTACGATGGGAAAAATCTAATACAGGAAATACTCCATGGGATGTAATTGCAAACACTACTGATAGCTTAAAATACATTAACCTTCAGGAAAATACATTTTATCGTGCTGTAGTTCAAAATGGTGCTTGTGTTGTTGAATATTCCGACAGTACACTAATAACAGTTAATCAAACTTCTAATGCAGGTATTATAACCGGATCAACTTCTCATTGTGCTGAAAATAATCAGGGTTTGTTAGTTTTAACAAACTACATTGGTAGTGTAACTAAGTGGGAAAAATCTACAGACAATATTACATGGAATTTTAAAAGCTATGTTACACCAAATACAATTGAATATAGCGATATTGCAGATAGTACATTTTATAGAGTTTTAGTTCAAAGTGGAGTATGCCCTGCTGATACTTCAGACATATCTGGTATAAATATTTATCCATTACCAACAGTTGATTTTGAGACTGATACGGTAGAATTAGGAGAGGCTACTCATTTCACCAATTTATCCACAATATCATATGGAAGTTTAACTGAATATCAGTGGGATTTCGATAATGGTTCAAGTTCCATAGCAAAAAATCCAATTGAAACTTTTATTGAGGCTAAAACCTATTTTGTATCTTTAAAAGTTAAATCTGATAAAGGATGTCTTGATTCAACCAAAAAAGCTGTTCTTGTTAACCCAACACCAGTTGTTGACTTTAGCTTCAATAATGTTTGCCTGGGTGATACTATGTTTTTTGTTAACCATTCAACCATCTCATTAGGGACTGTGACTTATGAATGGAATTTTGATGATAGTAATACTTCTGATCTTACTGATCCTTACAATATTTATGCAACGGATGGAACTTTCCAGGTAACTTTAATAGCTACAACCGATAAGGGTGTACAAAGCTCTACAACTAAAACGGTTAATGTATATCCAAGAGCTAACTTAGGTTTTATAATTCAGGATGTATGCGAAATGGAAACTATTTCTTTTATTAATCAGTCAGTAATATCAAATGGTTCGTTAAATTTTTATTGGGACTTTGGTGATGGAGAATCATCAACATCAATAAATCCTAATCACGAATACAATACTTATGGTAGTTATAATATTAGCTTAATATCGACCACAAATTATAATTGTAAGGACACTTTAATAAAGCCGGTTAATATCTATCCATTACCTCTGGCTGATTTTCAAGTAGATGATGTGCCATTCCAGACAATTGCTGATTTTGCTGATATTTCTAGCATTAGTTCTGGTACAATAGATACCTGGAACTGGAGTTTTGGTGATGGCAATTTTTCCGATGTTCAGAATCCTGAATATTTATATTCTTCACCAGGTAGTTATTTAGTTAATTTAACAGTAAGCTCAGATTTTGGTTGTACTCAGTCTGTTTCTAAAAATATTAATATTTCCCCAATACCAAATGCCAGCTTTACAGCAGAAAACGTATGCTTAGGTAATGCAATGAGTTTTATCAATCAAACAACTATTTTATCAGGGGGATTAAGTTATGAATGGGATTTTGGGGATAGCGAAAATTCTGTTGATGAAAATCCAACACATTCTTATGTCGAGTGTGGAAATTATACGGTTACTTTAATTGTTACATCTGATCTTAGCGGTAAAGATACCATTCAAAAAGGAGTAGAGGTTTATCCAAATCCAGAACCTGATTTTACCGTTCCTGATGTTTGTGATGGCAGTCCATCTTATTTCACAAATGTTTCAACGATTACGACCGGTAGTATTAACACTTGCGCTTGGGATTTTGGTGATGGAACAAATTCTATTCAGCATAGCCCAGTAAAGCAGTATTTAAATGCCGATGCTTATAACGTTGAATTGCGAACTATATCTGATAAAGGTTGTGAAAGTACAATTACAAAAGAAGCTTTTGTAAGGGAAAATCCCTTAGCAAATTTCACTGTTTCTAATGAATGTTTAGGAGTAAGTGTAAATATATCAAATCACTCAAATTGCGAAGAAGGCAATGTATATTACTATTGGGATTTAGGCGACGGAAGTAGTTCTTTATTGGAAAACCCTGATCACAATTACACAGGTTCCGGAGTATATAATATTAAGCTTGTTACCGGTTCATCTTATCAATGTGTAGATTCATTGTCAAGATATGTTACAATTTTTAGCTTGCCACAGGTTGATGCTGGTGCAGATACAAATGTAAGTAGAGGTTTTACGATTACGCTGCAGGCCTCAGGAGCAAATATATTTGATTGGTCGCCAAGTGAATCACTGGATAATCCTGGGGTATTTAATCCTGTGGCCAGACCAATGGAAACAACAAGCTATTCAGTAAGAGGTATTGACGTGAATGCTTGTGAAAATACAGATAATGTTACAGTTACAGTAAGTGATGATTACCAGCTTATAGCCAGTAATATTTTAACTCCTGATTACAATGGTTTAAACGATACCTGGAAAATTACAAATATTGATGCTTTTGAAACTGCAACGGTCTATATCTTCAACAGGTGGGGCGAAGAGGTTTTTAGTCAACAAGGATATATGAACGATTGGGATGGAAGAAATAGTAATGGAGACATATTGCCTGATGGTACATATTATTATATCATAAAATTCCCTGATAGTTCAAAGCATTATTCAGGATCAATAACTATTTTAAGAAATCAATAATATATGTAAAGAAAGCTATTAGCCTTTAGTTATAAGCTTTTAGCAATACAATAATTTAACAATACAACAATAATAACAATGGTAACAGTGAGTAATCTATTAAAAAAGACAACTATATTTCTTATTTTATTTATTACTATTCATAATTTAAGTGCCCAACAAATTCCAATGTCAAATAACTATTATATTAATAAGTTTGTATATAATCCTTCACAAATTGGAGAGTATAGTTTTACACAAACTTTCTTTCAGGCCCGCAAACAATGGATGGGAATTGAAGGAGCTCCTGAAACCTACTTGTTTTCAATTGATGGAAATGTAAATTCCGAAAAGGTGGGAGTTGGTGCTATGTTTTATAGCGATATTACCGGTATTATTGGTAGAACTGCTGGATATGGAGCATACCGATATAAAATCAGATTTTTTGATGAACACACAATAGATCTTGGTATTTCGGCAGGATTCTTACAAAATAAAATTTATTTTGATAAAATAAGATCCGATGATCCCATGGAAGAAAGTATTCTTGCGAATGAAGAAATGAAAACCACATTTGATGCTAATTTTGGGATTAATTATAAATTCAGGAATTTACAAGTAGGTATAGCTTCTTTTCAATTGTTTAATAGTAACTTATATTACCAAACAAGCGATAATCTTCAATCAGTAAATTATAAATTAATTCGCCACTTTATTGGCTCAATTAGTTATAAGCAACAATTAAGCCGCGATTTCAGAATCGATCCACAGTTTGTGGTTAAAGATGTACAGGGAATGCCATTACAGTTTGATATTGGCACATATCTTAATTACCGTGAGTTAGCATGGTTTGGAGTTAATTATCAACATAAATACAGCTTGAGCTTATCCTTAGGGGGTGTTTTACACGACAGGTATGTTATTAACTATTCGTACGATATTCCAACTGGGAACATTGCAAATTATACCAGTGGCGGTCATGAGTTCTTAATTGGAATTCGTTTTTTCAAGAAATCTGATAAAGGTGCTATCTCTGGAGGTAACCGAAACGATTTAAATCACCTGAAACGAATTTCTCAAGAACAATATGAAGAGATTGAGAGATTAACAGACGAGAACAAGCAGTTAAAACAGAAAGTTGATTCTACGTATGAGGATGTACAATATCAAAAAGAAGAAATTGAAAAATTAAAGGAGATTTATAAACAAGACGAAGGTCAGATTAGTCAGGTAATTGAAAAGTACCAGATAAGTATTGACGAATTAGATGCTCTGGATTTTTCTGAAAGTTCTGACGAGAAACAATTTTATGTTGTACTTGGAGCCTACTTGAGTATTGATGATGCAAAACTTTTCCAGAAAGTAATGGAACGTGAAATTGGGCTCGATACAAAAGTAGTTCAGCGCGAAGATGGCAAGTACTTTTTTGTTTATACCCGGGATTTTAATAAGGATGTGGAGTCGAAAAAAGCGATAAAAAAAGAATTTCGCCTATTACAACGACTAAATCTTGATGAATATATCAATGGAAACGTTTGGATTTATAATGCTAAACAAAATGAATAATAAATATAATTTAATAATGAAAAGGTTTGTCATACTGAGCTTGTCGAAGTATGATAATCCGAAATCAACTCTAGAACTGTAAGTTAGAATAAGTGGTCAAAATCAATTTTATGAGAAAAATATTTATAATCGCAGCATTCATTTCCCTTTTTGTCCCTGCATTTGCGCAGGATAATACTACTCCTGATGTAACAATTGAAGAAGCACAAGAAAAATCACGTGGATTTTTTAAAGAATTGTTCGAATTCAGAATTTTTATGGATGCTCTAAAGGTTCGCCAGTTTTATGATATACACAGAACCAATACTCATAACCTTCTTTTACAAGAAAGAGTTATTGATTTTAGAGACAAAACAAAAATCAATTTCTCTGTAAAAGGTGAAGTTGAGTACGATCATTTTTGGGTATGGATTAGTAATAATCCATCAGCCAGAACACCTGATGGTTATACAAATGAAATGTTGTCGGCAAATTATTTAGTTAAGTTTAGTCCAAAATGGGATATTACACAAGCACCACCAAAAGATAGCAGATTATATACGGCTAATGCAACAACTACTCTTCCCGATCAAATTATAAGCAATTTATCATTAGAGATGACAGAATTTAATGAACTTATTAATAAAGAGTATAAAAATAACGAAGATTCCAAAACCATAAAATTAAGGAATGATGATATTCCAATTTTTGTTAATGCAGGATTATTTAATGGATTTAATTATCTGGAAGGAAGAATAAGTGGTGATGAGGTAGATCTTACAAAGTTTCCATTAATACTATGGGGTGAGGATGCTATTGATAATAATACTACATTTAATTTCTGGGAAAAGGTTCCGAAGGAAATACAATTGTTAGCATATAATAATGATGAATTATATAAGGTTGACTGGGTATATGGCGAGAGTACTTTGAATAACACAAAATATATTAATTTAACAATTAATAACGATTATTTTGGTGAAAACAATTCCATTGATATTGCTTTAAGCAGAAGCAATACTACGAGAAACTATAAGCTTAAAAAGATTGATATTAACGAAGAACAAATTATTGAAGAGGCTTTAAACAGTTTAACTTCTCTTAGGGAAGAATTTGAAAAATTGAAAAATGAAATTGAATCTTATTTAACAGATAATATGGAATCAATTATATTTAATAAGAATTCAAAATATTTATCTGAAGGAATGAGCAAATTATTTGTAGAACCAACTTTGGAATTTGAAGATGATTTTAATAAGACATTGCTTAAAATGTATGGCATTGATGTTCTTATGCAAGTAGAGGATGATTATAGCGGTTTACATGCTGAGATTGAGAATATATTTAAAGATGAAAATAAGTCTGAGTTCATAAGTGAAGTTATGGCGGATGTTGTTTTTGTTGAACCTACAAATACTGAAGAGGATTTAATTAAAAATTATAAAACTCAACTTGAAAATATTACAATAAAAAAGCTAAAGGAAAGAATTAAAAAAGAAGAATAAATGAAAAAAATAGGTTTTTGTATAATATTCTTAATACTTATAAAATCTGCACTAGCACAAGAAGTTAGTATGAAAGTGGTTTTTAATAATACTAAAGATATTGAGACAAGTTCAGATTTAATTAATAAAATTAATAGTGAATTTGTAAATAAGGAAAACTTGCAAAGCGCAATGAATACATTGGATAATTTTTATAATTCGCTTGAAGGTGTTTCATTAACTGATAAAAATCTTTTAGTATATGTAGCTTTTTTAGATAAGGACTATTTTGCAGGATTAAAGTTAAAAGAATCAGAAAAAATAAACTTTGATAATTATATTACCCAATGGCAAGAGGAATATGGGAATCAAAGCGCTGTTCTATTTCTATTCTTAAAGGATGGAAGCAATTATAATTTTAATAAACTTATAGCTTCTACAAAATTGGAAGAAGAGCATTTGTTTCCTGAAGTAATGGATTTCATAAACTTGAATTTATCAGGTAATACTGAAAATATTATTAAAAACGGTACAAAGTACCTTGCAAATGCTATTAAACCGGTTTGGTCTGAGGATAAGATGACTAATTCAGAAGCATTAACGAAAAATGAACGATATTGGCAGAATAGAATTAACTTTTTTCATAACTCTTGGGCTTCAACCTTTTTAGATTTAAAACCTATTGGTTATAAAACTGGTTTAAAGAGAGTTTTTTTAATTAATTCGGGATCAAAAGACACTTTAAAACCGAGTGTTAATATTTATGCTAATGAAAATGAGTTTAAAGGGAGTAATATTGATATATCTGGCTTTGGATACGAGTATTTAATTAATGGGAAGTTATTGGATTATTTATTTTTTGGGGATGAATTATTATTATTAGAATTAACAGACAATAGTTCAGAACACCAATCATATATTTTAAAATTAATCCAAGCAATTGATAATGAAAAGAAATACAGTAGTAATTTAAAAGTATCAGAATGGAACTGGGAAAAGTCTAGTTCTGGAGTATTTACCTTAAAAAACTACGAAAATGTAGGTGAATTCAGAGATGGAGATAAATTAGAGTTAGTAAAAAGGAGTTTAAAAGATGAGTTTAATGAAGGAGATCCAATTCCTGTAATACATCCTTGGTATCCAAGAACGTTTTGTAATGTTTTAGCATCTGATATGTCAAAAACGATCTTGTTTCCTAATTCATTTAGCGGTAGTTCAACCAGTAATACTTATGCTCCTTGGGGTAAACACCAGGCAGCAGCTTATTTGCACGACGAAATAAAGGATAATAAAAATGGAAAATTTAAGAATGTTAATTTTGATAAAGCATGGAAATATACAAATGCTGGTTTTATAGTTTACCTAACTTCATATAATAGAAGGTATTATTCTGGTGCGACTACTAATAAATATAAATATTCTGGGCATATAGCTACATGTTATCCAACCTCTTCATATGTTAGTAACAACTATTTAGATGCTAATGTAATACAGGCTGGTTTAGGGGAAGCCCAAGTAAAATCATTTAAATATTGTTTTGGTAGTAGCTATATTGAAAATGTTTCTGCAAATATTTATTTAGGATATATTTTAAAATAGAAAATTATGAAAAAGTTTTATTTATTATTGGTTTGTACTTTGATATGGCTTAATTCATTTTCACAAGGAACCATTTCACTAGACACTATTATTCCTTTTAAGAAGGATATGATTAATTTTAATCTATTTGATACTTTAAATATTGTAAGTTATTCAGAACCACAATTATTGAATTCTTTGTATTTTACGATAAATAATGAAAGAGTTGATACTCTTAACCGAAAGTTAATTAGAGAAACAGTATATTTTAACAAGAACATTATTTTTAATTCAAATCTGTTTTCTTCTTTTGAGAAAGAGGAATATATACGATTTAGATATGATATATCCCAAAAGAAACTTGTTGCGTTTGATTTTGGATTTAACCATGACAGTGGGGTTAATCAGTTTTTCAGATATAAGGAAGATAATTATTTAAAATTATTTATTATCAATCCAATAACTGGGGAAAGTGAATTATTTGTTGATTTTTTTGATTTTGTGGAAAAAGAGGAAGTAGAAGGTAAGATTTATCCCCTCGCATCAATAGATAACGTTTTTTTTATTAATAGATATAAAGCAATTATTTCAATATGTATTCAAAGTGAATTTGAGGGATGTGAAGGGTACAATTATTTTTTAGTTACAAACAATAATGTTTTAAATGTAACAAAAAATGTAGTGTTGGAAGACGGATTAAATACTTACAAAGAACAGTATTCTAGTATTGAGTTTGTTTCTGTTGATAGAAAGTATATAAGAGAATCATCAAGGACTCCGGGCGGTGATAAAGATAGAGTAAGTCGCTTATTTGATGAAGACTTAAATTATATTAGTGGGTTATTAGATTTTACTGAAAATAAGATAGAGTTTGGGATTAATATTCAAGAAGATAAATTAGAGAATCACTTTTTAATATCATTCTTAAATAATAGAACTAAGGTTATTATCCCTTACAAATTCATCCCAGAATTAGAAATAGCTTTATACAAAGCATATAATGATACTATACTTGCCAAAGAAGAAATTCAAGACTTAGGTAAATATGAATTAGGGATATTAAGAAATTTATTATTTGCTAAGTACAATTATGATTTTAATGCTGAATTTTATCAGGCATATTTTAATTTGTTCGCGTTTTATAATCATCCTGATATGCGAAAAACACGAACAAAAAATGTTGATAATTTATTAACAGATTCAGATAGAAAGAATTTAGAAATAATTAGAAATCTTGAAAGTAAAATAGAAGAATAATTTAAAACAGTAAATAAGAAACCAGCTAGAGCGAATTTGTAATTCGTGCTTGTAACAAGAAAAGTAAAAGGCACTGAAATACCTGTTAGCGGGGATTTGCAATCCGAACGTAAGAATTTAAAATGAAAAGAAAAAGAAAATAACAGCTAACACAGATTTGACATCGAAATGTAAAATGTAAATGAATTTGAACTGATAAGAATAAAAATTGAAGTAATGACAAATAAGGCCCGGAAAGCATTTCCGTGCCAGCGTAGTAAAATCAAAAGAAGAGCAAAATTGGTGATCCCGCTAGCGCGGATTTGTAATCCGGGCTATAATTGCAGGAAACAAAAAAGAAAATGACGAACAAAAAATATAGAATTGAACAAAGGATGTAAGAGTAATATTGAACAAAAGTCACTGATTGCAAATCCGCGCCAGCGAAGAGTAATAATTATTAAAAAATAAAAGAAGAAAAAAATTGTTGATCTGTTAAGAGGAGGAATGGCAAGAAAGTTTAAAAATATATATATAATTATTTCAATTAGTTTGATTGCAATAAACGCGTATTCGCAAAACATGGAAAGTATTAGCACCGAGGAGTGGTTTAAATACAAAGGTGGTTTGAATTTAAATTCAACTGCATACAATGCTGTGGGTATGGATAGCCGGCGCGATCCATTTTTTTGGGGTATTGATGCGAACCTGAATTTTACCTTATTTAATATTGTTAATGTTCCATTATCGGCGCATTATAGCAAAGACAACAATACATTTAGCCATCCTACATATAACTATTTTGGATTAAGTCCTAGTTATAAATATATTACAGTGCATGCAGGGTATCGAAATATGCAATTTTCGAGTTATTCACTTTCGGGTCTTACCTTTTTAGGAGCTGGAGTTGAAATAAATCCTGAAAATTCTCTGGTGAAATTTAGTGCCATGTATGGCAGGCTTAATAAAGCAGTGCCTTATAAAATTGATTCAGGCTATGTTGCAAGTGCTAATCCTTTTAATGTAGTGGGTTACGAACGTTGGGCTTATGGAGGTAAACTTACTGTCGGTAGAGAAAAACACAGTGTCGATTTAATTCTTTTCAAAGCAAAAGACGATGTAAATTCAATCCCTGACCCGGGCGAAGAATCCGGTATTAAACCACAAGAAAATCTGGTAATTGGTTTTAATACTAGAAATCAATTAACAGAAAAAATATCCTTACAGCTGGAATATAGTTTGAGTGCTTTCTCACGCGATATTAGAGTTGCAGAACGTAAAATGGAAACATTCACTTATGTGAATAATGTGGGTGATTTGTTTACTCCAAGGTATTCAACATCAATAAACAGTGCTTATTCTGCTAATTTAAGCTATGCAGGAGAGACATTTTCAGCGGGGATCGTTTTTAAACATATCGATCCTGAGTATCAATCACTAGGAACAACCTATATGTCAAACGACGTAGAAAATGTATACTTTAACCTGAAGAAATCATTCTTTAAAAATGGATTAAGCTTTAGTGGAAACATTGGACAGGAGCGTAATAACTTAAGCAATACAATGGATGCAACCGATAAAAGAGTTATTGGTAGTGCAAATTGCAATATTTCATTATTAAATCCATTAAATATAAGCTTAAGTTATTCTAATTTTAATGCAAATTCATTGCCTGTTGCCACCACAATGCAGGATACTTTTAAATATGTTCAGGTAACTGAAAATTACGGTATCAATGCTTCTTATCAGCTTTCTGGCGAAAAATTTACACATAGCTTTAGCCTTAATTCTATGGTGCAAACCATGAATACACTAAATCAGAACGCAACCACGATTACAGATATAAATACAGATGTTTATAACATGGGCTTTGGATATAGTCTTTATTGGATTAAGCTAAAATTAAATCTTATGTCCTCTATTAATTATAATAACTTTCAGCCTGGCGAGGGTTTAGCTGAAACTACGGGTATAGGACCGAGTGTAGGTCTTAGCAAAGGCTTTCTAAAGAATAAAATGCAAACAAGTTTAATGTACACCTATCAAAATAATAAAACAACAGGAACAAATGAATCGAAAATGAATGTCTTAAGATTTAATGGTTCATATAAGGTAACAAGTCATCAAAGCCTTCGATTAAGTTTTAGTATGATGTTTAGGACTAACGATAATTACGAAGAAATTAAAAAACAGGAAGAATATAACGCAAGGTTAACCTATAGTTATTCATTCTGAAGAAATATTGAAAATAACAGGTATTTAAATATATAGTAATGAAGAAACATAACATTTTAAAATCAGGGTTCATTTTTTTAGTCCTATTTATTGGTTGTATAGGTTTTAATAATGTAAAAGCCCAGGTAAAAAAACCCGTTACCATTACTTCGGTATTTACTCCGCCATATACTCTCTATTTAGATGAGTATGTTACTCCGGGCTCGCAAAAGTGTATGGTAAATATGATTTTTAACGACTACAATGAACCTTCATGGGATGTTTATTTACATTTAACTATAGAAAGTCAGAATTTAAGAATAACTACCAAAGAAAACTTCAGACCTACTGCACCAATTACTTTGCACCCTGGTGAAAATGTTTCCATTAGCGGTGATGAATTGTACGATTATTTCAACTATAATAATTTAAATTTTGCTGGAATTACTAAATCTGAAATTGAAAGATCAGGCAGACTACCTGAAGGTTTTTACACCTTTACATTCGAAGCAAAAGATTATAGAACAGGTGCATCCCTTTCAGATAAAAGTATGTTTGTTGCTAATCTTCAGTTAAACGAACCTCCTAAAATTATAACTCCAAATACAGGCCAGCTAATACCCACGAGCGAAACACAGAATATAGTTTTTCAATGGTTAACAAATGGTCTCAATCCGGGAACCGTAAAATATAAATTGCATTTGTTTGAAGTACTCGATTCAGTTGCAGATCCTCAATCAGCAATAGCAAACAATAGGGTAATAAAGATTTTTGAGTCCTACGAGATCAACATGTCAACATATCAATATTCAATATCAGATCCCTTACTTGAAAAGGGTAAACAATATGTTTTTTATGTAGAAGCATTAGCCGTAGATGGATTAGAAACCTTCAAAAACAATGGTTTAAGTGAGGTTGGTTGGTTTAGTTATGGGTATCCTCAAAATGGAAAAATTAATATTATTTTCCCGGAGCATGAGCATGGGTTTACTTTGCGAGAAGATAAATTATTTAAATGGAGCACCCCTAATAATCTTACAAATCAGCAATTGCATAATTATCAAATGAAGATTGTTAAGGTCAGTAGTGAGGAAGATCCCAAAGAAGGTATAGCTAAAGATCCATATCACGAGATAGTAACAGAGCCTGTTCTATTCCCTCAAATCTGGTTCGAAGATCTTGAAAATGTTTATTTTGCAACAGGGCAAAAATTTGCATGGCAGGTTAAGGCATTTACAAACGAAACAGAAATAGCCAAAAGTGATGTAAATACATTTTTTGGCCCTCCATTTCTGGAATTCTTTATGGCAGGTAACCATAAAGTATTAGTTACAAAAACGACAACAAACAGTTTTGAAAATTTATCTGGGGAAGGAACAATTCAGATAAATGCAAATGGGGATAAACATAAGGTTTATTTTGAAAATATTAGGATTGAACGTGTTGGAGCCGAGATATTCCTTAGGGAAGGTAGGTGTATTTCTAAATGTGAAATTCCAAAAATAGATTTAAATCCTTATTATGAGGATAACAAAAAAGCATTCTTTGTGACTGACTCTTTGTTGCTTGATCGCTATAATTTAAAAATTAAAGGTCATGTTGAATGGGATTTACCTCATCCAATTTTAAGTGATGAAAAAGCTAAGGTTTACTCAAAAACAGTTTCGTTAATCTATAACAGCTATAAGCTAATAGGTACTGTTAAAATTAAAGAGGAAACATTCTTTAAACTTTTAAGTCCAATTAATTTTAATTTGATTTTAAACAAGGAGTCTTATTTCTTTATTAAAAATGATAGATATAAACTTCATTTCGATGGTAAAGTAGAATTTCCTTCAAATATTAAAGGTTCTGAAGAGGAAATAATGAGTGTTCCTTTTATAGATAAACAGCAGCTTTATTTTATTGAAATGGAAGGCCAGAACTTGGAAAATAAAATTCGTCTGGTAAAAAAAACTAAAATTGAGTTAGGGCCACAACATTATTTTATTGATTTTTCTGAAAAAGAATCGCCGGGCAAAAAGACAGGAACTCCCGGGTGGAAGGGTATATATTTTTCAAACTACAGTTTAAATTATCCAATCGATTTGGATGATAGAAACCAGCTCAATTGTCAGAAGCTTATAAAACACGATATTAATAACGATGACAAACCTGACTATAAAGCATGGGTAAATAGCCAGGGGCTTCAGTTTTATGCCGATTATGAATTTAAGGAAGAAGATATTGGATACTTTAATACCTTCCCCAGTAAATTAAAACATTTATTAATAGAGATAGAAAACACCACAGTTACTGATGGTGTTTTTAATGGTGCTATAAAAATTCCTGTTATTGATGAAGTACAGGATTTTACATATTTTGTGCCTCTTACCGATGATGGTTTTTTAGAAGGATATCTTGATGAAGAGCTTACCGGTAAAACCTTTGTATATAACGAGGAAGGTGGTGAACAAAAGATGATAATCACCATTAATCGCGCTGTATTCCAGGACAAAGAACGTCTGGATATGAATATCGATTTAGACTGGCCTTTTACACAAGTTAAAATGGAAGCTCTAAATCATTTCCGTATTTGGGGTAATTATCAAATTGGATTTGTTCAGCCAAAAGGTGTTGCATCTCTTGTTGTCCAAAAAGAGGGTAATATAAATGACTTTTTAATTACCATGGATTATATAGGTTGTGGACGCGAGGGAGACCTATATGCAATAGGTACTTCTGCCGATATTATAATGGGAGAAGATGTTGCAGGTAATGGAGGAGCACCCAAGGCTAATTTATATAGTATATCTCAAAATGCCTTATTAACAGGGACACATGGATATGGTTCCGGATCTGAATATATCAATGAGCTGATAACTCAAAGTAACGAGAGTAATTTAGGTGAGGGAGATTTTAATGTAGGACAACAAAACGATCTGGAAAACTTAGATTCTTTAGTTAATTCCATTAATCAGCAATTATTAGCTAACGAAGAAGCACTTAAAGAACAACTTGCTAGCGAAGCTTCTAGTGTAGCAAGTTCATTTACAAGTTCATTTACGCTAGGAGAAACTACAAGCCTTGAATTAGAAAATGGTATTACTGATGAAATAAATTACGAGCTTACAGTTGATAAAGATCCTCTTACAGTAACAAAAGAAGATCTCTTGTTAATTATTGATGCTATTTATTTATTCTTAAACGATGACCAGAAGGCCAAGGTCGATGAACTTAAAGATTTTATAAATACTATCCCTGTAGAATATATAGCTGAAATTTATGAGCAATTACGTGACGTAGAAGGATTTGTAAAAATGATCTTGAAGGGGAAGGTTGATGAATATATTGCTCGTTTAAATACTAAAATAACCGATGAAACGAATAAAGTTAAGAATTCTGTTATTACATACATTGAAAATAAACGAGATTCTATAACTGTTGAACTGACAAAACCTGTAGGAAGGATTATTGATAGTATTGGAGTCATGGCTGCTGAAGCGGCAAGTGGAATTAGCGAAGAAATTAATTTTGAAGCAGTTGTTATAAGTGTTACAAACTCATTTAAGCAATCTGTTATCGATGAGATTACTGAATCAATCAATAAATCAGTTAAAGATAATCTTACTGAACCTATTACTTCATTTATCGATACTTCAGTAAATAAAAAAGTTACTGGTTATATTTATGAAAGTTTATCCTCTGTCGGATATGCACTTATTGATGATCAGTCAATGGATGGAGTAAATATTGATGGAATATTTGATAATGCATCGGATCTGATACCTGAAATAGCGGGAGATTTTCAAACTACATTTATCGGGGATAATGGGGAGTTAATTCTTGAGCGAGTCGTCGATCTCTTAGAGGAATCTATCACAAATTTCGACTGGGAAGATGTGGGAAGAGACATGGCTGAAGATCTTTTAATAGAAGCAGGTATAGCTCTTGCCGAACACTATATTACTGAAGAGGTTACTGAGATTGTTGGAGATGTTTTAGATGACTTAGCATCAAGCGAGCTAATAAGTAATATAGGAGATAATATTGATCTGGATTTTAGTAATGTTGGTGACAAACTAAAAGATGGAAAGGTTGGCGAAATTGTCAAATTTGATCCAAGTTACATTGAGGTTACAACAAGTGTTGCTGTATTTCAAGGCTTTGTTAATTTCACTGATGATGATCCAATTTGGGGTGATTCCTGGCAAGCTGAAATTATTGCTACAATTACAATAGAACCAACGTTTACAGTTAATGCAAAATACATTAATGGCACATCTTCATATAATTCTGATGAAGAATATAAATATTGGTTCTTAGAATTAGGAATAAGCGGACTTGGCATACCAATGGCAACTTTACCTCTTATATTTGATGGTGCTTCAGGTAGGGTTTACCACCACATGTCAAAAACGGAGCCGGGAAGTACAGAATATCTTCCAGATGTTAAAACCCGCTTTGGTGTTGGTTTGCAAGTAGATTTATTCGACGCTTCTTCAAATGGGAAAGTGTTGATGTTTAATGTTGGATTGGAGGTTGCTATTCTTCAAGAAGGATTCATTTTTGAAATGTATGGAAACGCATGGGTTGCAAATAAGCTTGAAGATGGTAAAGTAACTGAAGCCGTTGTTATAGCGAGCGGGTATTTAATGTTTAACACAGCAGAAAAGCATTTTTTAGCTAATCTTACGGCTTTGATTGAGGTTAAACCATTAATATGTGCTGGTGGAGAAATGAATGTTGATATTAGCAAGGGTGCCTGGAGAGTGGCTATTGGCACACGAGAAGAACCATTCTATTTAGATCTTTTCTGTATGGGTTCTCCATTTATTCAAAGTTGGTTTGATATTGATCAGGATAGATTAGATGCTGGATTAATCGTTACTATTGATATTAAAGCTGAAACTCCATGGATTGGACCAAGTATATGTCAGGTAAAAGGCTGGGCAAAAATTTATTTCCAAATGGGTACAACAGCAATAATTTATTGGAATCCATTTGCAATAGGTGAAGCTCGGGTATGGATTGATCTTTATGTTGGTGTCGGTGTTGATTCAAAATGTATAAGTTCGAAAAGTTTTACTATTGCGGCCATTGCAATCGGTGGAGAGTTAATGTTCCAAACTATTCCTGAAACAAGGCTTCAAGGTAGTGCGTATGGACGAGTCACATTATTAGGTATGACCATAGGATTCGATCTGGAGGTTGATTCGACATTTTAAATAATAATTCATGATATTTATTTTATAAATAAAACTAAAATAATGAAAAAGTTTAAGATCATTATAGAAATCATAATAGTTATTGTACTAATTGTAAGTTCTTTGCATAATTTGCATGCTCAAGTTGAATCTACGGGACAGTCAATGATAGTTTCTAATAGTTTGGATTCCATTAATCCACATATTAAGATAAAATGGTTTATTCCTAAAATTTATAGTCCTAAAGGAGTAAATATCTATAGAAGAGGACCGGGACAACAAAATTGGGAAAGGATATTGGATAAACCATTTAAAAAAGGAGATTATTCGATACCTGTTGAAGAGTTTGATAAAGATACAACATTAGAAAGATTTGTAAGTCTTATTGACGGACTCTCAGAAAATGAAATGCAAGGACTAACATTGGCAATGATTCTTATTAAAAGTATTCAAAGTCAGGTTTATGCCCAATATATTGGTGTTGAATATCATGATATTGATGTCAAGTTTGGAGATCAATATCAGTATAAGGTTTCTAAAATTACCTCGTCTGGAGAAAAAGATATAGGGGTATCTCAAATAATTACGGTAAAAAAACATAAGAGACACAATCCTCCAGAAGATATTGAAATTAAAGCAGGTGATGAACAAGTTCTAATTAAATGGAAACCTAATAAATTTAGGTTCTATGGTGTTAACGTCTACAGAAGAAGTGATGATCAGAATGATTTTTTAAAAATGAATGATGTTCCTCTAATTACATCAAAACGAAAAGGGCCTGATGGAGTTTTAGCATATGCTGATATTTTTTATACAGATGATAGTCTTTCAAACGGAACTACATATTATTACAAAATTGTTGGTCTCGATTATTTTAATAGAAATTCTAAATTTTCAGAAACGTTTGAAGTTACTCCAAAAGATGAAACCGCACCCCCTGCGCCTAAATTTCTTCGAAATAAAGTAGATCTTTTAAATGTATTTTTAAATTGGGAAAACGTATATGTCCCTGATCTCAAGGGTTTGCAAATTTATAGAAGTATTCATTACGATAGAGATTTTATACAAATAAATGAGAAGATGCTTAATCGAGATGTTAATGGATATGTTGATGCAGTAGAAAAACCAGGCAAATACTACTATTATGTTTCAGCTATAGATTCATCTGGTAATCAAGGAAGTTCATTTTTAACCATGGCAAATGTTTTAGACATATACCCTCCCGAAAAACCTAAAGGTTTATATACAGAATCGGATACGGGCAGAATAATTCTGAATTGGTTACCTAATAATGAAGAAGATTTGATGGGTTATCAAATATTTAGAACTGTTGACAGAGATAATAAAAAAAGATATGTGTTACTGAATGCAAATCCTATTGCTGATACAACATATATTGATACCTTACCAATAAGTGCTAAAAACAAATTTCACTATAGAATAGCTGCTATTGATTCTTCAATTAATAGAAGTGAGTATTCCGATTTTGCAGCAAGTACAATGCCTGATGTTATTGCCCCTGCTCAACCCTTTATTAAGGATATAATTATTACAGAAAACAATTATCTGCAAATTCATTGGATTCCAAATGTAGATTTGGATTTAATGGGATATAGTATTTTTAGAGAAAATGCAAATGATTCATTAACTAAAAAGGGAAAATTAAATGAATCCCTTCTATCACCCTTAGTTAAACATTTCACCGATCGTTGGGTAGAACAAGGCACAAAATATAATTATTATCTTGAAGCTGTTGATAGCTCGGGAAATAAATCGGAATTTTCTAATCCATTCCCAGGCAAATTACCAAATTTAAAACCTGAGATAGGCGATAAAGTAATTAAATATCTTAACGTTAAAAACAAAGGAAATTATATTCAAATAAAATGGGAAATTAATCCTGAAGATGATTTTTTAGGAACAATTGTATATCGAAAGGAAGAAGGGGAAGCTTTCACTCCATTAACGGGATTAATGCAAGGAAATAAGTTTAAAGATAATGATATAACTCCTGGTAGTATTTATTATTATGAAGTACGTATTTATCATGAATCGTATGGTGAAAGTCGCTCTAAGGTAGAAAAAATGGTTGTTCCTACTGATGATCATGAATAAAGACCGAATTTTAAAGAGTATAAAAGGAAAGTTATTAATGACAAAACCTTTTTTTAAATGTTATAATTTACATTTGACACACCAATTTATTTTTATACTGCTTACCTACTCAATATAATTTATTAAAAACCTTTAAACAGTACAAAAATAAAAATAAAAAGCATTGTTAATTAAACACTAAACACCTTATTATCTGCTACATCAATATATAATTTATCTTTAAAAAATTCTAAAAACTTCTTCTTTATTGTCTTTCCTGTTTTCAATTACTTAGATTCTGAAATGCAATATAAACTACACTCCCAAGTTTGTTAACAACTGTATTTCATTACATTAGAGTTACACATTAAAGTCCTTGTTAAATTAGAACCCTCTTTTACTTTAGTATAAGAAAACTAAGCTTTTCTTTATTAAATTGACTATTTCGTCAAAAGATATTAACTTAACGACCTCAAAATCGTTATACTTTTAATGAAATAGAAAAATACCGTGATGTTTAAAAATATACTTATTCCGTTTATTCTCTTTTTTTTCAGCTTTAGCATTTATGCACAAGACTGGAACGAAATATACTACCTTGAGGGAGATGCACAGTATTTAATTGAAGAGCATGAGTACGAAAAAGCTATTAATATTTACAAAAAAATGCTAAGAGAGATTCCTGAATTCTCGTTAGCAAAGTATAAAATAGGCCTTTTATATTTAAAAACTGATGATAAAAAGAACCTCGCCATTACATTTTTAGAAGACGCATCAAAAGATATTGAAATCGATTTTAACGAAAAGTCAGCTCGAGAAACAAAAGCTCCTCCTTCAGTTTTACTTTATTTAGGAGAAGCATACCAAATTGACAATCAAATAGAAAAGGCTATTACAAATTACACTAAATTCAAAGAGCTTATTTCAGTAGACAACGAATTATATACTACGGTCATACAGCGATTAAAAACTTGTAATAATGCCAAAACAGCAATCAACAAACCTGTAAATGCAAGCTTTAAAAATACAGGGACTCCAATAAATAATAAAAATTCTAACTTCAGCGCTACTTTATCTGGAGATGGGCAAACCATGATTTTCACATCATATACAAGCAATTATATTGATGTATATTCTTCGCAAAAGAAAAATAATATTTGGAGTACACCTAAAAAAATAACGAATAATGTGAGTAGTAAGTATTATTTGAAAACATCTAGTTTATCATTTGACGGAACTCAACTTTATTTAGTAACCGATGATGCATCTGAAAACGAAATATTCGTGAGTACCAAAGAAGGAAATAGTTGGTCTAATGCTCAAAAACTTAAAAAAACAATTAATGGCAGAAAAAGCAATGAAACGCATGCTTCTGTTTCAAAAGCAGGAAATTCATTGTATTTCACGAGTGATAGAGAGGGCGGATATGGAGGGCTAGATATTTATAAATCTACATTGGATACTAAAGGTAAATGGGGAGAAGCAGAAAATTTAGGTCCGGCAGTAAATACTGAATTCGACGAGGAGACACCTTTTGTAACAATGAATGACAAATATTTATTTTTTAGCTCGCAAGGTCATAGTAGTATTGGTGGTTTTGATATTTTTTATATTGATTTAGACAGTAAAACTCAAGTAATAAACTTAGGATACCCAGCGAACACAACAGGCGATGATTTATTTTTCTTTCCTGATAATTCATTAACAGCGGGATATATTTCTCAATTTTATAATACATCCCTTGGTAAAAATGACATTTATTATATTTCGATACTTCCAACAATAAATTTTGCAGGAAATATTAAGAACGAAGCAAGTGATGAAATTATTACTGATTCGAGATTTGACATTTCAATTATCAACTCAGAATCAAATGAAAATATAGAAACATTAAATACAAATAACGGTCGGTTTAATTTTGAGATTAGTCCAGGTAATTACACTCTTGTTATAAATAATGAAGGATACGATTCTTTTACAAAACAAATTAATATCCCGGAGAATTACTCTGAGAATAAATATTCATTTGAAGCACTTTTAGTTCCTGTAAAAATAGAAGAAGAAATATTAATTGCAGAAGTTATTGAAGAGGTTGTTACACCAAAACAAGAAGAAATATTTCCTGAAGAAAAAGTAGTAACTCCACCTGTAATAAAAGAGAAAGCGATTGATACTCCTGTTGAAGAGAAAAAACCAACAGAAATAATAAAAGAGGAAATCCCTGAAAAAGAAATAGTAAAATACGTTCCTAAGGAATCTTCAGGTACTGGCGTTAAAACGTTTTCAGTTCAACTAATGGCATTAAAAAATCCTGTTAAGGTTGATTATTTTAAGGATGTTGACAATGTTTTGTTAACCAAATACCCTGATGGATTTTATAGATATACAGTAGGAAATACAAGTTCATATTCTGAAGCCAAAAACATAATGTTAAAAATTCAAGAACTTGGTTATAAGAATGCATTTATAAGAACCAATGAATCCGGGGCAAAATATACCGTGCAAATTATGGCTTTAATAATTCCTGTTAAACCAGAACATTTTGAAAATTTATCGTCGGTAGCTGTTACAAAAGGTTCAGATGATTATTTCAGATACACTATAGGTTCATTTAACACTTTTAAGGAAGCAAAAGATGAACTAAATACCTTGAAATCTTTAGGTTATAGTCAAGCCTTTATAAAAACTAAATAAATTATAATCTTTTAATAAAAAAAATAGGCTACGCATAATGCATAGCCTATTTTTCTTTTTATTCATATCGTAATGAATTAGCAGGATTTTGTAGAGCTGCTTTATATACTCTCCAAACAATTGTTATTATTGATGTTAAAAATATAACCAGAACAGGAATAGCAAAGCTAACGACATTTGGATCCATGTGTATTGCGAACACACTTCCCATTAACATCATCGACATATAATATCCAGCTACGGATCCTAGAATTGTCGATATTATAATTAGAAGAGAAAATGGTTTAGTAACTATTAACATAATTTGTTGAACCGTTGCTCCATGAACCTTTCTAATTCCAACTTCTTTCGTTCTATTCAATACACTTAAACTAACCAGTGTATAAAGTCCTATTGCTGACAAGAACAATGCACAAACTGCCAAAAATGTAAACATCACCTTAATATTCTTATTTACTTCTTTAGCCTCTGCGAGCAATTCTTCCTGATATTCTCCTTCATAAGGATAATTTGGAACTAATTCAGCCCATTCTGCACGTAGGAAATCATTTACTTCTGTTAAATATTGGGGTGAAGTACGAATAACTATTCTTCCAAATTCTTCTTCTTGATCTAATCTGTATATTAATGGTTCAACAGGAGACCAAGCGCCATACAAGTACACATCATTAGAAACACCTACTATTTGTAAAGCCAAAGTATCATTCATATAAACAGTTTTCCCTATTGGTTCAGCAAAACCAAAATCGTTTACAAATTTTTCGTTTACTATGATATTATTCTCTGCAAAATCGCCACTTTGATTTTCGAGGTTAAATCCCCTACCCTCCATAATTTTAACTTTCATTGTAGGTAAATAATCGTATCCTATATGCATCAAATTTGTTTCAATTTGTTGATCGAGATATTTTATGGACCTATTATAATTTCCGTATCCAATATGATAGTTTGTTCCAGCATACATTTCAATTTTAGGATTAGACTTTACAACCTGCTCAAAAGGTTTATAATCATTATTGTTATGCATACTTAGAATTATTAAATTTTCTTTATCATAGCCTAAATCTATCTTTTCTTGAAATACAGCATTTTGGGCAAAAACAACACCCATTACTAAAGCCATAACAGAGGTGAAATATTGAAATCCTAATAAAAATCTGGAAAGCAAATTCTTATTTTTAAGTTTCAAATTATCTTTAAAAATTTTAATCGGGTTAAATTTGCTAATATAAAATGCTGGATATGCTCCAGCTAAAAGAGCTGTAAATAACCATAAAATCAAAATAAAACCTATTAATGTTGGATCGTTAGTAAAGTTTAACTCTATCTCCATATATTCCCACATACTTGAATATTCAGGTACTAAAAACCCCGAAATAAAAACCCCTAATACAATTGCTATAAAACTAATCACTAAATTTTCGCTTATGAACTGAATAACAATATGCTTTCGTAATCCTCCAAATACTTTTCGTAATCCTATTTCTTTTAACCTTTTTCCGGCAAATGAAATAGAAGAATTCATAAAATTAAAAGCAGCAATAATTAAAATAAATATTGCCATTATTGGAGGAGTTGCAACTGCTGCAGGATGAAAACTTGTTCTAAGCCACGTAGCCCAAACCTCTCTGTCATCGGCAATTTCCTTAAGGTGCTTCGTGAAATAACTTGTTATTATCCAATCTTCTCGTACATCATTTTGAATAGCAATATATTTTTTTAATTGCTCGTTTATTTCTGGTATATTTTCGTGATTTCTAATTAATAAAAAAGTTGCGGCTACCCAACTATCCCACTTTTGAACATCAATTTCCCACATATTTTCAAAATTTTCTAATTGAGTTAAAAGCTCGTATCGGAAACTACTATTTAAAGGCAAATCTTTAAAAATTCCAGCAATTGTAAATGTTGTTTCTTTATTCTTGTCATCTACAACAGAAATAACTTTCCCTATTGGATCTTCGTCTCCAAAATATATATTAGCAATTCGTTTACTTATCAGGATATTCCCTTTTTCTTTCAGCGCATTTTTATCTCCTTTAATAATATTTAATGAAAATACCTCGCCAAAATTTGTATCTGCATATCCAATTCTCTTACTAAATATTTTTTCACCGTATTTTACAGGAGAATATGAATTTCTGTATCGTGTTATCTCTTCAACACCCGATAAGTCCTGCTTCAATAAAGGAGCAAGAGCAAAAGGGGTAATTCCATATTCTTGCTGTCTGTCCTGAATTTCTCTGGTAATATTTATTTTATAAATATCTTCGTAATTTTCATGGGTTTTATCCCAATTCATATCGTATTTATTGTTTAAATATGCAGTTATACAAAGTGCTAAAGCAACAGCTAATCCGAGTATATTTATTCCAACAAATAAGAAATTCTTGCCTAAATAGCGAAGAGATGTAATTATAAAATTTTTAAACATGATTTTACTAAGATTAGTTTGGCGTTAAACAAAAGTAAATAAAGAACATATCAACTTCTACAATTTCAAGATAAATGCTCCATTTCAGCATTGATTTGATAAAAAAATGTAATGAGTTGATTTTTATTCTTTCTCGGGAAAGGACGAATAAGAATTGTTTTTGTTGCATACAAAAAACGCCATCTTAAAATTAAGATGGCGTTTAATAAATATTTAGTATTTACTTTATAATGTTCTCTTTTCTTCAACTTCCTTATAACCTTCAACTAAATCTCCAACTTCTATATTATTAAAGCTTACAATATTTAAGCCACATTCGTATCCAGATACTACTTCTTTAACATCATCTTTAAAACGCTTCAACGATTCTAATAATCCGGTATGGATTACAATACCATCCCGAATTACCCGAATTTTCGTATTTCTGTTAATCTTCCCTTCTTTAACCATACAACCTGCAATAGTACCAACTTTCTTAACTTTAAAAATTTCTCTTACTTCTACGGTTGCAACTATTTCCTCTTTAATTTCAGGGGATAACATTCCTTCCATTGCATCTTTAACCTCATTAATTGCATCATAAATAATAGAATATAATCTGATATCTATTTCTTCCTTTTCAGCCAATCTACGTGCATTCATTGATGGTCGCACTTGGAATCCAATAATAATTGCATTTGAAGCAGCAGACAATAGCACATCAGATTCTGAGATTTGACCTACGCCTTTATGAATTATATTTACTTGAATTTCTTCAGTACTTAATTTAATTAATGAATCGGATAATGCTTCAATTGAACCATCAACATCACCTTTAACAACAACATTTAATTCTTGGAAGTTTCCAATTGCAATACGACGACCTATTTCGTCAAGAGTAATATGTTTTTGTGTGCGTAAGCCTTGTTCGCGTTGTAATTGTTCTCTTTTATTTGCAATTTCACGAGCTTCTTTGTCGCTTTCCATTATATTAAATTTGTCCCCGGCTTGTGGTGCTCCATTTAATCCAAGAATTTGAACCGGTGTTGCAGGTCCAACTTCTTCAATTCTGTTTCCTCTTTCGTTATACAGTGCTTTTGCATGACCATAAAAGCTTCCTGCAAGAACAACATCACTGATTCTTAATGTACCGGCTTCAACAAGAATTGTCGACATAAAACCACGCCCTTTATCAAGTTCCGATTCAACTACCGTTCCTAATGCCTTTTTATTGGGGTTTGCCTTAAGATCAAGCATTTCCGCCTCCAAAAGCACCTTTTCAAGAAGTAAATCTATATTTGTTCCCTGCTTAGCAGATATATCTTGTGACTGGTAAGTTCCACTCCATTCTTCAACAAGATAATTCATATTAGCAAGTGCTTCTTTAATTTTCTCAGGATTAGCACCTGGCTTATCAATTTTATTAATTGCAAAAATAATAGGAACTCCAGCTGCGCTTGCATGATTAATAGCCTCCACAGTTTGAGGCATTACATTATCGTCAGCAGATACAACAATAATAGCTATATCGGTAACTTGTGCACCACGAGCACGCATTGCAGTAAATGCTTCGTGACCCGGTGTGTCAAGAAATGTAATTCTTTTACCATTATCTAATTTAACACTATAAGCACCAATATGCTGAGTAATTCCACCTGCCTCACCTGCAATAACATTTGCTTTTCGAATATAGTCAAGTAATGAAGTTTTACCATGATCAACGTGTCCCATTACGGTTACTATTGGCGATCTCGGTAATAATTCTTCTTCTTTATCTTCTTCTTCCTTTATTGCTTCTTGTACTTCAACACTAATAAACTCAACTTTAAAGTTAAATTCATCAGCAACCAGCGCCATTGTTTCAGCATCAAGTCTCTGATTAATAGACACAAGCAACCCTAAATTCATACAAACCGAAATAACTTCAGTAGCAGAAACATCCATCATCGTTGCAAGCTCGTTTACTGAAACAAACTCAGTAACTTTTAAAGTTTGTTTATCTACCGCTTGCTGTTCAATCTCTTCCTGTTGTTTTATGCTTACAGCCTCTCGCTTATCTCTTCTGTGTTTTGATCCTTTTGACTTACCCTTTGTTGTTAATCTTGCAAGAGTATCTTTAATTTGCTTTTGAACATCCTCCTCGTTAACCTCGGGACGTAATTGCTTTTTCTTTTTCTTTCCAGGCTTAAATGGCTCTTTAACCCCTTTCTTATCAGGAGAAACATTTCCAGCTGGTTTTTTAGCAAGGTCAACCTTTTCCTTGTCCTTATGTATTCTTTTTCGTTTTTTCTTCTTACTATTCTTTTGATCATTAGAAGATGCAACTGGTTCTTTCTTTTTTGGCTTAGGAGGATCAGGTAAATTTATTTTACCGATTACGGTAGGTCCAGATAATCTCTGAACTTTTGACTTATAAACTTCTGGTTCTTTATCTTTATTTTCTTCTGCAATTTTTATCTCATCATCTACAACTTTTTCAGCAATCTTTGGTTCTTCCTTTTTCGTTGATTCTTCAATTTCTATATTTTTCGTTTCTTGCTTCGACTGTCGATGCTCTTCTTCTCTTAGTTTCCTGTTTTTCTTGTCAGGTCTTGTTTTTTGATTTAAAGAATCTAAATCTATTTTTCCAACAACTCTAACAGGATCTTTTGTATCCTTTGAGTCTGTTTTTTCACGCTTTCCAGCTTCTTCAATTTTCTCTGGTTCTTCAACAGCAACTTTTTCCTCATTAATATTTGTGTCAGCAGATTTTACTTCGATACTTTCCTCTGCTTTTTCCGAAATTTCTTTTTCAACAACCGGAGTTTCTTCAACTTCGGGTTTACTAATTATAGAATTAGATGAACCACTAACATCTTTGATAATAGTTTCTTCTTCCACAAAAGTTTCTTCTTCATCGACTGTTTCTTCAGCTTCCGGAATATCATTTATAGATACTGTTTCGTTTTTAGACTGAAGCTGATTTAAGCTTAACTTCTCAGATTCTTTTTTTACATCAAAATCCGAACGATACTCATTTATTAATAAATCATATTGTGCCGGAGATATTTTAGAATTTGGATTAGAATCAATACTAAATCCTTTTTTATGCAGAAACTCAACTATAGTTGATATCCCTACGTTAAACTCTCTTGCTGCCTTACTAAGTCTTGTTGCTTTTTCTATTGCCATATTCTATTTCTAACCAATTTTAAAATACAAAAAAACGAATATCTGCTATTATATAACAAATTATTACATTATTCAAATTCTGAATTAAAAATCCGAATGATTTCATCAACAGTTTCTTCCTCTAAATCAGTTCTTTTAATTAAGTCTTCACGGGTTAACTCAAGTACACTTTTAGCCGTATCGCAACCCACAGCTTTTAATGCATCAAGTATCCATCCTTCTATTTCATCGCTAAATTCATCGATACTAACATCTTCGTCATCTTCCTCTTCAGTTTCTCTATAAACATCTATTTCGTACCCAGCCAACTGACTAGCAAGTTTAATATTTAAACCTCCTTTACCAATAGCCAATGAAACTTCTTCGGGGAGTAGATAAACATCTGCACGTTTCCCTTCTTCGTTTAATTTTATTGAAATTATTTTTGCAGGGCTTAATGCACGCTGTATAAATAATTGTGTATTACTTGTAAAATTAATAACATCGATATTTTCATTTCTTAACTCACGAACAATTCCATGAATCCTTGAACCTTTCATTCCAACACAAGCTCCAACTGGATCAATTCTTTCATCGTAAGATTCAACAGCTACTTTTGCTCTTTCTCCTGGAATACGTACAATATTTTTAATAGTTATTAAACCATCAAAAATTTCTGGTACTTCAAGCTCAAATAATCTTTCAAGAAATACAGTACTCGTACGCGATAAAATAATTAAAGGATTATTATTCTTCATTTCAACCCGAACAACAACCGCTCTAATTGTATCCCCTTTTCTGAAATAATCGGAAGGTATTTGCTCTGTTTTTGGTAAAATAAGTTCATTACCTTCGTCATCTAGAATTAAGATCTCTTTCTTCCATACCTGATAAACTTCACCTGTAACAATATCTCCGATACGATCTTTATATTTAAGATAAATATTATTCTTTTCAAGATCAAGAATACGATTTGTAAGATTTTGTCTTAAGGATAAAATTGCTCTTCTTCCAAAATCGAGTAACTTTACTTCGTCGGTTACTTCTTCACCAACCTCATAATCTTCGTCAATTTTTTTAGCCTCTTTTAATGTTATTTGAATGTTTGGATCTTCAAGGTCCTTTTCTTTAACAACTTCACGATTTCTCCATATTTCAAAATCACCTTTGTCGATATTTATAATAATATCAAAATTCTCATCAGTTCCGAATTTCTTAAGTAATAAGCTTCGGAAAACATCTTCAAGAACCGTCATCATCGTGGCACGATCAATATTCTTTAATTCTTTAAATTCAGAAAACGTGTCGATCAAATTCAAATTTTCCATTGTACTTTATATATTTAGCTTTTTATTTAAACTTTATAATAACTTTTGTTGATTTTACTTGATCAAAAGAAAACGTGTGCTTTTTAATTACATTTTGTTTTTTCTTTTTCCCTTCAACTTTCACTAGTTTTGATTCTTCAATTTCAAAGTCTACTTCCGAAACATTTGAAAGAATTCCATTTATTTTAATTCCCTCATTTGTTAATGTCTCAATTTCTTTTCCTAAGTTTTTTTCGTACTGTCGAACTACTTTAAAGGGCTCTGACAATCCTGCAGAAGCAACTTCAAGTTCAAAATCTTCTACATCTCTATCGAAGCTGCTTTCAATCAACTTACTTGCTTTTACACAATCATCAATTGAAAAACCATCAATACTATCAATCTCAATATTGATTTTATTGGAAGCTCCTACTTTTATATCAACAATAAAAGCATTCTGATCCTCAATAAAATCAGTAATTAAATCTTTTATACTTTCTTTTGTAATCATCTTTTAAATAAGATAATAATAAAGGGGACTACGTCCCCTTACACAAATCAATCATAATTCAGCCGCAAAAGTATAAATAAACTTGTAAAACACAAAATTATTAGCCTGAAAATTAGGGTATTTTGCGTATTTATGTAGAAATTATCATTAGCATCCGAAACTTTTAGAAAATCACCTGAAAAACCTCTATATCCCAATGAATACGTTGTGAGAATATGAATTAACCGGTAAATAAGTCTTTTTCAAAAATAATTTCTTTTT
>JAQIBH010000001.1 GCA_027859205.1 Bacteroidales bacterium
TTCAACGCTTCTTTTCACAAATTTAGTTAAGTCTTCACCTTTTAACATATTATTCGCAATTAACGCCAGATCAATAAGTTGCTTAACATATTTGTTATCGCTACCGTATTTAGAAAGAATCTCTTTCTTTTGTCCTTTTAGGTCTTCGATTTTCTTATCAACATCTGTCAATTTATCTTTATCGGCCTGGTTAATTTCTTCTTCTTTTTTACCTTCCTTAGCTTTTTCCAACGCTGATTTTTCTTCTTCAATTGGCGCTATGCTTTCCAAGATTTTAGAAATTTTTGTTCCAAGTTTTTTATCCTTTTGCTCCAGAATCTTCTCAACCAATCGATGATTAGAATTTAGGACTAAATTATAACTATCAGGCAAATCACCATAGAAATTCATTCCACCGCCACCCATTGCAGCCATATCTTTCATTCGGCGCATAAACTCAGACTGAGTAACCATAATTGGGTCATCTGTGTCTTTTAAGCTCTCGAAAGAAACAGTAAATGAAGCAAAACTTGGCAATTGACTTTCGAACATTTGACTCAACTGATCTTTATCTTCTAATGATAGTTTTGATTCTTCAAGATCATCTTTTGCAATTAATTTATTAGCAACTTCGGAATCAACTCTAACGAATCTTGAATTAGTAAGTTTTGGTTCAATATGATTAATAAAGTGTGTATCCAACTGACCATCCATTATTAAAACATCGTAACCTTTTGCTTTTGCATTTTCAATAAAAGTATACTGCTTTTCATAATCTGTAGTATACAAATAAATCAGATTTTTATCCTTATCAGTTTGATTTTCTTTTATTAGTGTCTCATATTCTTCTAAGGTAAAATATTTATCATCAGTATTTTTTAACAAAGTAAAATTCTTAGCTTTCTCGTAGAACTTTTCTTCAGTTAACATTCCATACTCAATAAATACTTTTAAATCATCCCACTTTTGTTCGTATTCCGGACGATTATTTTTGAAAATATCATCAAGTCTATCCGCAACTTTCTTTGTTATATGACTTGAAATTTTCTTAACATTAGCATCGCTTTGTAAATAACTTCGAGAAACATTTAATGGAATATCAGGGGAATCGAGCACTCCATGTAGCAATGTTAGAAACTCAGGAACAATTCCTTCAACCGAATCGGTAACAAAAACCTGATTTGCATATAACTGAATCTTGTTTTTCTGAACTTCTATATTATTCTTAATCTTTGGGAAATATAAAATTCCAGTTAAGTTAAATGGATAATCTACGTTTAAATGAATATGGAATAATGATTCCTCATTCATAGGATAAAGCTTATTATAAAACTCTTTATAATTTTCATCCTTTAATTCAGATGGTGTTTGAGTCCATAAAGGCTTACTGTCATTTATAATATTTTGTTTATCGGTTTCAACTTCTTTACCATCTTTCCACTCTTTTTGTTTACCAAATGCGATTTCAATAGGTAAGAAACGACAATATTTATTTAACAACTCATTTATTTTACCATCTTCAGCAAATTCTTTCGATTCATCATCAATGTACAAAATAATATCAGTACCTCGATCCTCCTTTTCAACTTCCTCGGTTGTATATTCAGGACTTCCGTCACACGACCACTTTACTGCTTTAGCATCATCTATATATGATTTAGTAATGATTTCGACTTTTTCTGAAACCATAAAAGAAGAATAAAAGCCTAAACCAAATTTTCCAATAATAGTTGTTTGATCTTTAAATTTATTTAAGAATTCTTCTGCACTTGAAAAAGCAATTTGATTTATATACTTATCGATTTCTTCACCAGTCATTCCAATACCTCTATCACTTATTGTAAGTGTTTTCTTTTTAGAATCTAAGGATATATTCACTGTTAAATCTCCAAGTTCACCCTTAAAATTGCCAAGCGATGCTAGCTTTTTCATTTTCTGAGAAGCATCAACTGCATTTGAAACAAGTTCTCTCAAAAATATTTCGTGATCTGAGTACAGAAACTTCTTAATAATTGGGAAAATATTCTCTGTTGTTACTCCAATTTTACCTTTTTGCATTTTTTATATTGTTTTTAGTTCAACCTCAATTTTACAATGAGCCTTTTTTCAATTTATGTGCCAAAATCAATTCCCTGCCAAATAGACAGCAAGCTTATATAATTAATAAAAAATTTGTGAAAAAATTTCAGATTATGAGATAAACCACTCCGGGAAAGTCATATAAAATATAAGTAAAGAAATTATTAAGCCAGCAATAAACAAAAGGAAAAATAGTGTAAACTTTTTACTGCTTTCCTTTTTTATTAAAAAATTCTTTTGACTTATAATGCCTTTAATATTATTCTCAATTCGTAAAATTACATTTTCGTTTTTTTTGATAAATGTATAAGCACCATGGTGGAATGCTGCAGAAACTATATTTATATCATCATTATCCGAATATATAATTACTTCGGTATTTAAATTAATTTCTTTAATTCTTTTTAATACTTCCAAGACTTCTATTGGGTTATTTTGTTCATCGGACTCCAATAAAGTGGAAAGAAAAATTATAAAAACTTCTTTTCTGGAATGGTCAATAAGAACAAAGTCATCAAAAAAATCTTTGCTTCGGGAATAAATCTTGATGTTATAACTATTAACCTCTTCAAACTTAGCTAACACATCCCTAATATAAGAGTCGTCATTATCAATAAAAATAACATGCGTATTGTGTTTTGAGACTTGTCGTTTCATTTTTATTCCTATTTTCATATAAATTTAGAACAAATACTTTTATAAGTCAATAGCGAATTTATGCTGCTTTACTTTATGTTATAATCTCTAACATCAATATCAGTGTAGGAATTCCAAATACCTCTTTCAAACTTTAAACCGTCGTATGAAAAATCGGGTCCATAAAACTCAAACTGCCCTTCCAAACTTGGGCGTGAAGGCGATAAATGGTCATAAATTATCATCTCTTTTTCTTGATCGTAGGTCAAAGTCATATTTGTTTGAGCATTAAATTCAAATATAACTCTTGTTATTAGAGCTTTTTGATTTTTAAAAATTTTTTCACCAAAAATAGGTAATCCATCTTTTTTCAGATAAAGTATGTCAATAATTTTCTTTTTGGTTAACAAAGTATTTAAATCGGCTCCTAATAATGTATAATATGTTTTTCCCTTACTCTTATTCACAATGATTTTATAATACAAAGTGCCATACCAATTTTCATTATTTAAAATTGCAAATTCAGGATTTTTAATATCTTCTGATTTATCATTTAGTGAATAAAATTCGTAAGAATTCTTTGAATTTTTATATTGAATAAACCCAAAATATTTATGCGATCTGTCACTGTATGGTAAATTCCATGTTATGATTCGCAATTTATTATCATCGGATTTTATTATACCTACATTTTTTAAAGAACTAAAAGGATATGAAAAAGACTCGCTAGTTTTAAGTGCCTCTTTGAAATAATAAAGTATCTGATTATTATAATTAATCTTGTTTTCATCAACTGTTTCTTTTACAAGCAATGAAAAATAATGATTTATAGAATCTTCGTAAACAACCAAGGATTCTAATTCATTGTTATTTCCGCTCACAGCATTATTCTTAACTAAAATACCAAATAGCAACATTATTACAATTTTGATATAATGAATTAAAGCAGTCTTTTTCATTCTGTTTATCATCTAATATTTTACAATTTTTTATATGCTTATTTTACAGATTCTTCAATTGATTCAATAAGAATGTTACACGCTTCTTTAATTTGGTCGTCAGTTATTATTAACGGAGGAGCAATTCTAAAAGCACTATCATGAAACAAGAACCAATCTGTAACTAAACCCTTTTCTACTGCAATATCAATTACTTTTTTTACAAGATTAAAATCTCGTAACTCAACAGCCATAAATAAACCAATTCCTCTTATTTCTTTTATTTCGGGATGATTTAAATACTTTTTAAATAGCTCTCCTTTACTTTTTACTTTTTCAATAATATTTTCTTTTACAATAACATCAAGCGATGCGCAAGCTGCTGCGCAAGACACGGGATGGCCTCCAAAGGTTGTTATATGTCCGAGAATAGGATTAGTTTTAAAACTTGACATAATCTCATTTGCCGAAACAAATGCGCCTATGGGCATTCCGCCACCCATTCCTTTGGCAATTGTAATAATATCAGGAACTACATCATATTCCTGAAAAGCAAATAAACTTCCTGTTCTTCCAAAACCTGTTTGAATTTCATCAAATATTAATAAAGTTCCCGTTTCATCGCACTTCTTTCTAAGTTCCTTTAAATAATTATCTTTTGGAAGTCTAATTCCAGCTTCACCCTGAATCGGTTCAATCAATACACAAGCCGTTTTTTCCGATATCAATTTTAAATCATCAAAAGAATTAAAATTTATAAAATTCACGTCAGGTAATAAAGGTCTAAATGAGTTTTTAAACTCTTCATTTCCCATTACACTAAGAGCACCATGTGTACTACCATGATATGCATTATTATAAGAAATTATTTCGGAACGCCCAGTATATCTTTTTGCTAGTTTAAGAGCACCTTCAATAGCCTCGCTTCCAGAGTTAACAAAATATACGGAATTTAGTTTTTCAGGAATAAGCTTTGTCAATTTTTTAGCAAATTCAACTTGAGGAGTTTGAATATACTCTCCGTAAACCATTAAATGCATATATTTTTCGGCCTGAGACTTTATGGCTTTAACTATTGCAGGATGAACATGACCTAAATTGCTTACAGATACACCCGAAATTAAATCGATATAAAATTTGTTGTCAGTATCAAACATATAAATTCCCTTTGCTCTTTCTATTTCCAATTGTAAAGGGAAATCAGAAGTTTGACCAACATGCTCTAAAAATAATTGCCTTTGCGAAATCATAATAATATTTTCAAATAAAAAAAGGGGATAAACCCCTATTAATGCATATAATATTTTATCATCTTTACTTGCCCATAAGATTAATATCTTTCATAAATCTTTCCTTATAGGCTTTCCCAATTGGTATTGACTTAATTCCATCATCACTCTTTATAAATACGGAATTATCTTCTATTCTATTAATCTTCTTTACATTAACAATATAAGAGCGATGAACTCTTTTAAACTGATTAACAGGCAGCTGACTTTCAATAGATTTCATTGTAAAGTGTATTGTAAATTTTTCGTCATATGAATTTACAATAACATAGTTTTCCAATGCTTCCACCCACAAAATGTCAGTATACTTTAATTGTACCAGAGCTGAATTCTTCTTTATAAAAATTTCGTCAATTTCCTTTTTGCTTTTTGCCTCGTGTATTGTTTTTGATTTTAATACTGCTTTATAAAATCGACCATATGTAGCAGGCTTAAGAAGATAATCTGTTACATCGTAATCAAAAGCTTCAATTGCGTATTTTTCCTTCGAAGAAACAATAATAACCTGAGGTAAAACTTTTAAGGTATTCAGAAAATCTATACCATCCATTTCCGGCATTTCTATGTCAAGAAAAATTAAATCAATTTCATCTGTGGTCTTATCAAGTGCATTAATAGCCTCTACCGCATTCTGAAATGAGTTTTTAAGGTCAAGAAAATCTGTGCGAGTTATAAACTCTTCGATTATTCTTCTGGAAAGGGCGTCATCATCAATAACAATACAATTCATACTTTTCGTCTTAATCTTCCAAAAATAGGAAATTTATGGTAAGTATTATGAATATTCTATTTAAAAAATTTACACTAATATACGGGAAAAGATGATTAATAGTTATTATTCATAGATAAAAATTCTTCAATAAGTTTAGAAGAACTCTTTATTGTTGTTGTTAACCAATCTAAATTTATTATTTCTTTTTCAGAATCAATTAGTTGCCAATTTATTTCAGAATTCCTAAGCTTATTTGTTAATTCATTTAAAATAATTGCAGCCGATACTGAAATATTAAAACTTTCTGTAAATCCATACATAGGGATTCTTAAAAATTCATCGGAATTTTCAATTACAATATCTGACAATCCAGATTGTTCTGTCCCAAAGAAGAGCGCTACTTTTCCTTTATTAAGATCAAAATTTTCAAGATCAACATCATTTGCATGTGGAGTTGTGGCAACAATTCTGTAACCACTTTGACGCAAAGAATTAATTGCTTCTAAAGTATTGTTTTCTGCTTTATTGTATTTTTTAAGATTCAGCCATTTTGACGATCCCAAAGCGACGTAGGGATTAACATCATACTGATTACTATTTTCGATAATATGAACATCTTGTATACCGAAACAATCTGAAGTTCGTATTACTGCACTTGCATTTTGTGATTGATAGATATCTTCAAGTGCTACGGTAATATATCTTGTTCTGTTATTTAAAATTCTATCAAACACTTCGTTACGACCTTCAGTAGCAAATTGTTTTAGAAAATTTATTAACTCACCAACCATTATAGAAAATTATATTCATAAAAAAAGGAGTACAATTTTACAATGTACTCCAGCTAAATTTTAGCAATATTTTTTATTGAACAGTGTCAGCTAAATCGCTTCCAGCCTTAAATTTAACCACATTTTTAGCTTTAATAGTAATAGGTTTTCCTGTTTGAGGGTTTCTACCAGTTCTTGCATTTCTTTTTGCTACTGAAAAAGAACCAAAACCAACTAAAGCTACTCTATCACCTTTTTTCAAAGAAGCAGTAGTACTTTGAATAAAAGCATCTAAAGCTTTTTTAGAATCTGCTTTTGTTAATTCAGCTCCACCTGCAATTGCATCAATTAATTCTGCTTTGTTCATAATAAAAATTTTTTAGGGTTAGTAAAATAAATATTTTTTTAGCTTATACATACAAATATAGACTATTTCTCATGTATAGCAAATGTTATGCAAAAAAAAATAGCTAAAAATTGATAAAAATTAAGAATTTGTCAATAAAATGATGAAAAATGGTTGTTTTATTGTAAAACCTTACAAAATTGCGCTCTCTGGCGGTTAAACGACTAAATAAATTTTATTTAATTATTTTTTCATAAAACTTTGCACAGATAAAAATTAATTTTAATTTTGCCGACGGAGAAATGGCAGAGTGGTCGAATGCGGCGGTCTTGAAAACCGTTGTACTGCAAGGTACCGGGGGTTCGAATCCCTCTTTCTCCGCCAAGACAAGGAAGCAACTCAAAAAGGGTTGCTTTTTTTATTATGTCATTTAAATACTAAATTCCTTTTTTATCAAGAATTTTCTCTATTTCATCCATAATATTATTCATTAACTCAATTGTTTTAGAAAAAGTATCTGGGTTAGTAAAATCAACTCCAGCTTTTTTCAGTAACTCTATTGGATAATCCGAACCTCCGGCGCTTAAAAATTCTAAATACCTTTCTAATGCACCTTCTTCTTTATCTAGCACCTTGGTTGCTAAGGTATTTGAAACTATAAATGAGGTGCTATATTGATATACATAAAAATTATAGTAGAAATGTGGAATATATGCCCATTCCATATTAATATAATCATTTACATTACATATACCTTTATCATGACCATAATATTTATGTACAATTTCGGTATATATTTCAGACAATTTTCCCCCGGTAAGAGGCACTCCTTTTTGAGTTGCTTCATGAATTCTTAATTCAAATTCAGCAAATTGAGTTTGTCTGAAAAGGGTCCCTTTAAAATCATTCAATCTTGTCATTAAAAACGAGAGCCTTACATCATCATCTTTAATAGTGCTTAGAACATAATTAAACAGTAAGACTTCGTTAAAAGTAGATGCAACTTCCGCAACAAATATTTCATATCTAGAAGAAGGAAATGCTTGATTTTTATTTGATAAATAGCTATGCATTGTATGCCCTAATTCATGTGCAGCAGTACCAACATCTTCGTACAAACCATTAAAATTCAATAAAATATATGGATGTCCATCATAAAAAGCTCCATTTGAAAATGCTCCCGAACGCTTACCTAATGTTGGATACACATCAATCCACCTTTCATTAAAAGCTGTTTCTACAATATTTATATAGTCTTCTCCTAAAGGTTCTAGAGCCTTTAAAATAATTTCCTGTGATTCATCATAACTAAATTGCATATCAATGCCTTTCACAGCTGGAGCATATAAATCTAAATATTTTAGAGTATCAAGCCCCATCATTCGCTTTTTAATCTCTAAGTATCGATGAAAAGCAGGCATATTTTTATTTATATTATCAATATGCGAATGATAAACATCCACAGGAATACCCTTGGGGTACAATGAAGATTCTAATGCAGATTCATAATTACGAACTTTTGAATTATACAAATCACTTTTCACATTCCCATAAAGCATCTCACCCAAGCTAGCCTGATACTTTTGGTAATTCTCCCAAAATGTTTCAAAAACTAGCTCTCGATCAGATCGATTAGCAATTGCCCTATATTTTGAATATCCTGCTTTGCTTAAATTTACTTCTTGACCATCGCTAAGTGTTATTATAGGATACGGCATTTCAGCATTTGTAAATGTATTATATATGGAATATGCATTACCAGTTATCATTCTTGATAAAGCTATAATCTTTTCCTCTGATTCGCTTAAAGTATGTTCCTGTAATCGAAATATATCCTTAAGCCCTTTCTCATAAAGCTTTAATTTCGGCTCGCTTTTTATAAATCCTTCTATCAATTTCCATTCAGATTCCAAAATTTCAGGTTTAAAAAACGAAGCATTCGCAAAAAGATCAGCAGTAATTTGTTGAAGTTCCTTAACCATCCCAGAATATTTCATCTCACGTGTATCTGAAGCTGAATTAAGACTTGCATATAATCTTAACCGAGCTAATTCTTTATTTACACTTGCATAATATTCTAGGGCAGCCAGCAATTGTTCCGAAGACTGAGTAAGAGTACCTTTAAAATCTTGGATGTTATTAAGTTTAATAACAAAATTATTCTTTGACTTTTCCCAAGATTCATAAGAAGAATAAATATCTGTTAAATCCCATTTGTATTTTTCATCAACTTCCGAACGGTCTATTTGTCCAAAACCTAATAAACATACAAAAATAAAAACTAATGTCAAAAACCATTTTTTTCTCATTTTAACTTAATTTAGTTTTGATTTTTATAATAAACTAAACAAAGTTAACCTGCATTATTCACGACTACAATATTCTATGTTTTTAAAAACGCTTATAGTGCAGATTTAAACTTTTAATATATTTTCTGCATTATTTGATTTATATTTTTAGATTATCGGGTCT
>JAQIBH010000009.1 GCA_027859205.1 Bacteroidales bacterium
TTTATCATAAGTGCATGATTTTATGACTATAAGATAATAAAAATCTTGCACTTAAACAAATGAAACAAGCTATAAAATACTGAATATATGATCGTTAAACTATTTTCAGTGAACCCTAAATACTTGATACTTTTTATCTTGTTGTAACAACAAAAAAATATCACAAAATTGTACAAATTTTGGTTAATTTCTTAATCTCTAGAATAATCCGTGGATTTCGGCATCTATTTTAGTAATAACGCGACTTAAGTCCTCGCGTGTTTCGGTGAAGTTCAAATTATCAACATCAATAATTAATATTTTCCCTAAATTATAAGATCCAATCCAAGCCTCGTATCTTTCATTCAATCTTTTCAAATAATCTAATCGAATAGAATTTTCATAATCCCTGCCTCTTTTTTGTATTTGGTGGACTAAAGTTGGAACTGTTGCTCTTAGATAAATTAATAAATCCGGAGGCTGAATTAAGGAAGTCATTAAATTAAAAAGTGTAAAGTAATTCTCGAAATCACGAGTAGACATTAAACCCATGGAATGTAGATTGGGTGCAAAAATATATGCATCTTCGTAAATTGTTCGGTCTTGTATTACTGTTTTCCCTGAACTTCTTATATTTAATATCTGATTTAAACGACTATTTAAAAAATACAATTGTAAGTTAAAAGACCAACGTTGCATATCTTCATAAAAATCATTTAAGTACGGATTATCATCAACATCCTCGTAATGAGCATCCCAATTATAATGCTTTGACAATAAACCTGCTAAAGTAGTTTTGCCTGAGCCGATATTGCCGGCTATTGCAATATGCATTCCTCCGTTTGAGTTCTCTTTTATCATATCTTAAATTTTTCTTTTCAAATCCTGATTAAATAATGTTGGCTTTTTTTCAAATAATGATGGATAATCATCATCGAATTTTTTAAGTACCGATGTAATGATTACCTCACGCATAAATTTCGAGTTGTTTTTAATTTTATATTTTTTGAGATAATGTTCAATTGCCTGAATTTCTCTTTTATTAAATAAAATTGTTTTGCGATGCACTCTTTTTAAACTCTCGTCTTTTTCTGTTTTTCTCTTTTTCACCATTAACCCTCACAAATTATTTAATTGATAAATAAATATTTTCTCCTCGGTTAAAATAAATAATCTTTCCTTTTCAATAATAACTTGTTTGCAGCTATGTTCTGGTAAAGTAAATTTACTTTCTGTAAAATCTTTTGTATTGTAAAAATACATTTCACCTTTATAATAATATGATATTATTCCATTATTAATTTGGAAAACATCTATGTTTAACAACGGGAAAGTCTTTATATATGTGCCGTAAGTATCAAATAACAAAACACCCTCGCCACTTATGCCCAGATAAATATAATCATTTTTTTCTAGCATTGAAAACTGTTTTTGCTCAATATTTTGACCAACTAAATCAGATAACTGAGAGCTCTTCCTAACAGCATTCCTGTTTTTATCGACATACACAAGCTGACAAAGACTTTGATCAAATATCCAAAATCCTCCACTAACAGATTGGCAAGCTGACAACACATTGTAGTAACCTAAATCATCAAGTTGAATTGGACTTGCAATTGAAGAAAAGTTCTTGCTAAGAAACTCTATCTTATTAAATTCTTTGTAAAAAATTAGTGTTTTAAAAGGGTCAGAAGCATCAATCAAATTTATTCTGCCATGCAGTGTATTACTATAGTTTTTTTCAAGATTATTTTCGAGATCAAGCTTTTTTAATTTTGAGCCATTTATAATATATAAATAACCCAATTGATCAACAGTAATAAAATCAGCTTTGTAATCTAGTTCCTTTTCCAAAATAAGCTCTGGCTGAAACACCCCAAAATTTAAGCTTAATAAAATGGAAATGATAATAGATATTTTCATGAGAACAAATTACATCTTTTCATTAAGTATTAGCAGCTCGTCCAAATACTGACGGTTATTTGCTAAGCGTGGGACTTTATTCTGTCCACCAATTCTTCCCTTTGCTTTTAACCACCTGTAAAATAGATTCTCTTTTGCAACTGTAAGTATGGGTACCGCTAGTGTAATATTTTTATAGCGTTTTGCTTCATAATCAGAATTTACTCTCTGTATTTCTTCATCTAATATTTGTGTAAACTTTTCAATATCTTTTGGAACCTTGTCAAATTCAATTAACCATTGATGCCTCCCCATTTTACCTTCTTCCATAAAAACAGGCGCAGCAGTATAATCTTTTATTAGTGCTCCTGTTTGCTTACATGCTACATCTAATGCTTTTTCTGCATTATCAATAATTACCTCTTCGCCAAAAGCATTTATAAAATGTTTGGTTCGACCAGTTATTTTAATTTTATGTGGATATAAAGAGGTAAATGTTACAGTATCTCCAATAAGGTATCGCCATAAACCAGAGTTAGTAGATATAACAATTGCATAATTCTTATTCAATTCAACATCATCAATATGTAATATTTTTCGATTAGGATCATCAAAAACCTCCATTGGAATAAACTCGTAGAAAACTCCGTAATCAAGCATTAATAACATATTATCTTGATTAGGTTGATCTTGAATAGCAAAAAAACCTTCCGATGCACTATAAGTTTCCAAATAATTCATTTGTGGGGTTGGAATTAACTTTTTATATTGCTCACGATAAGGTTCAAAATTAACTCCACCATGAATAAAAAGCTCAAGGTTGGGCCAAACTTCAAGAAGATTATCTTTACCTGTTAAATCCAAAATATATCTAATTAACACCAACATCCACGATGGAACACCTGCTATGTTTGTAACATTTTCTTTTATTGTAGCTTTTGCAATTTTATCAAGCTTCTCTTCCCACTCACTCATAAGTGCTATCCCTTGATTAGGAGTTTTAATAAAATATGTCCAAAATGGAAGATTTTCTATTAAAATAGCGGATAAATCACCGTAAAATGATTCGCTATTAATCTTATTTATCTGGTGGCTTCCCCCAAGAGTTAAACCTTTCCCTTTAAATAATCCTATTTCGGGATAATTTTGTGCGTAAAAAGATAGAATGTCTTTACCTCCACGGAAATGCGTTTCATCTAGTGTTTCTCTGGAAACTGGTATAAATTTGCTTTTATCATCTGTTGTACCTGATGATTTTGCAAACCACTTGATGTCTGTTGGCCAAGTTACATTCTGCTCTCCTTTAAGTAATCGATCAATGTAAGGTTTAAAATCTTCGTAGGTACAAACAGGTATCCTTTCTTGAAATTTCTTAATACTATCAATTGATTTAAAATCATATTTCTCTCCAAATTCTGTTCTTTTGGCTTTTTCCAATAAATCAAAAAGAACTTCCATTTGTGCATCATAGGGAAATTTTCTATACAAATCGATTTGATATAATCGCTTGAAATTAATCCAGTTTACTATGGAATTAATAATCTGCATCGAGTTACAAAGTCAGTTAATAATAATTTATAAATACAAAACCAAATATAGACAATATTTGGTTTTATTTATAAAGAAAAAAACATGTTTTAATAAAATTCGCAAAAAGCTTTCTTAAACTTTAAGCAATTGATTGGCTGCTTTGGTTAAAATTTTATTATTTCTTGCAAAACTAAATCCAAGGATTTTATTGTCAATTGAATCGTGATAAAAAACTGATAATGGAAATAAAGCCACACCATATTCATCCATTATTCTTCGTGCAAATTCAGTGTCTTTTTCGTCGCTTATTTCACTATAATCGAGCAATTGATAAAAAGTTCCTTTAGTGGGAATAATTTTAAATCTGGAATCTTTCAAAATATCATTAACAAACTGTTTTTTCTTTTCAAATTGTTTATTTGTTATGTTGTAATCAACTCCTTCTTTTAAATAATCTGCTAAAGCATATTGAAAAGGTGTATTAATTGTATTTATTTGAAAATGCTGTTTTTTGCGAATTTTAGACATTAATTCCTCAGAACTTACATAATATCCAATTTTCCATCCGGGAACGTTAAATGTAATTCCAAAAGAAGAAATTACAATGCACCGTTCAGCTAACTTCTCATCTGATAAAACACTTATGTGCTTTTGTCCATCGAAAACCATATGTTCAAAAACCTCATCGCTAATAACATTAATTTTGGTGCCGGAAGTAATCTTTTTTAACTGAACAATATCTTCTTCATTAAAGATCGCTCCTGTTGGGTTATGCGGTGTGTTTACAATTATTAATTTTGTGCGTGTATTTATCAGTTTCAGTACGGCTTCCCAATCAATATGATAATCTGGTTGTTTGCGTTGAACAAAAACTGGACGACCTCCATTGCTTTCAATTGCAGGAATGTAACTATTAAATGCAGGCTCAAACAAAACGACCTCATCGCCTTCGTTAACAAAAGTGCTTATTGCTGTGTACATAGCTTGGGTTGCACCTGCTGTTATTGTAATTTCATTTATGGCACTTTTATTTAGGCCATATCTTTGTTTAATATTTTTTGCAATTCCTTCTCGCAACGCTAGCAATCCGTTTGGATGAGAATATTCCACAGATTTTTCTTTAATATATTTAATTGCCAGCTCAGTTAGTTTATCTGAACAAGGAATGTCTGGTGAAATTTTCGCTAAATTAATAATGTCGGTACCTTGAACTAAATCAGATATTACCGTATATATATCTTTACCTTTGTTTAAAAGCTTTTCTTTTATCATATAAAGTTTGTTATTCCAAAAAATCGGAACGCAAATGTATGCAATTATCTTTACTAAAAAAGGGGCTTTGGTCAGCTTTGTCGAATTTTACTAATATTTATTACGTTCAGTAACAATAGTTAATATTCATTTTGTAATAATATTCGATTCGCGTTAAAAATTGAAATAAAAGACAATTATATTAGAAACGTCAGTACGATATAAGCATACAACTAATCAGATGATATTAAGACTCTTTATTATTTTAGGCATCAAGACATGAGTATCAAGATTCAAGACAAAATAATCTATTTCTTGATACTTGGGGCTTGATACTTGATACTTTTTAATATGAAATCAGCAAGCGTCTGGCAAATAGAAGTTTAAACAAATGTATTACGTCGAACTCAGGTTAGAAGGAAATTCTAAATCAATTAAAAACCTCTTTTAATATATTTAATGATTTTATGTCTTTTACTCCTTCGTTATGAAGTGTATAAAACTCAATTATTTTCTCTAAAAGAAGAGTTCTTTCTTTGTGCTCCATTTTAAGATCTGCGTGTTGATCATCTGAGAATAGAAGCATTTTGCTGAAAATTACACTTAGATCTTTATCTAAAAATGATTTGTGCATAGGTTTTAATTGCATAAAACTCCCTGCTTTTAAATCAAAATAACAATTTGTATCTGAATAATTATTGCTTGGGAAAAACCCAAGATACTTTGATAAATTAATAAGAAAATAAATATGAAAATTAGATAATCCTTTGTCTTTTATATCGAGCATTTGGATTGAAGTAAATAAATAATCGAAAAGTTCCTGGTTTGGTTCTTGCTCTTGAATAGTTTTATACAATATCTCAGAAATAAAAATAGCTATTGTGCTTTTTTTAAGGTCATAAGGCATTGAAGTAAATATAAAAACATTCTGAATCTCCTTGGCTCTTTGTAAATCTCTATTAGGTTTGTAATAAACTTCCATATTTAATAAGAATAGAGATTGAAACATATTTGCTTTAATCCTTGCCTTTTTCCCTCTCACTCCGTTTACAATATACGCCTGCCTACCATATCTTTCGGTGTAAATAGTTACAATTAAACTTGTTTCAGAATATTTTATATGATTAAATACAATGCCTCTTGTTTTATATAACATCTTGCTTTATCTAAAAAACCAATATAAGTGTTAATTTAAAAATACATGGAGTAGTCTAAAATAAATCCTTAAAAGGATAATTCAGATTTCAATAAGTTGCCAACCTTCTGTTATTTTCTTTATTTTAATACGCGTTTAAATGGTTTGTAGAAGAATTTTTCCCAGTGAACAATCTCATCTAATGGTTTTCTAAGGCGTTCATGTCTGTTTTCGTCAGTCTTATCGGCAGGGTATCCAAGTGGTATTAAAGCAATAGGTTCAACCCCTTCTGGCAATTCCATTATATTAGCACATTTCAGAACGTCAAATTTACATATCCAACATGTCGACAAGCCGAGGTCGGTGGCAGCAAGTGTCATGTGATCAATAGTGATTGCTACATCAATATCAGTATGACTCTTCCCATCGGCTCTACGCCAAGCTTCTCTGTGATCGCCGCATACAACAATAATGCATTTTGCTGTTTCTAACCATGTTCGATCATAGCACCCTTTTATATCTTTAAGTAATTCTTCATTAGTAACAACAACAAAATGCCAGGGTTGCTTATTTTTTGCTGATGGCGCTACTCTGGCTGCATCCAGAACTTGTAACAACAATTCTTTTTCAACAGGTTTATCCAGATACTTTCTTGAAGAATATCGTTTTTTCGCTAAATCAATAAATGCCATATTATTATATTTTTATAATTATTCAATTATAATTATCTCGTTAAAAACTTCTATTTTATCGCCAACTTGTAATTTTGCTCTTTTTCTGTTTTCAAGCTCTCCATTTCGTTTTACTTCGCCTTCATTTACTACATGTTTGGCTTCTCCTCCGCTTCCACATATATTGGTGACTTTTAATAATTTAATCAACTCAATATACTCTGAATTTTCCAATTTAAATTTAATCATATTTTTTGTTTTATTCCAATTAATAATTGATTCATTATTTCAGAAGCCTTACCTTCTAGAAAAATATCTGTTATTGATTCTGTAAATAAAGTTCTCTCCAGATTAATTTCAACAATTTTTGCTCCGTTTTGTTTTGCAAGTTGTGGTAAACTTGCAGCCGGATGCACTTCGCCCATAGAACCAATAATTATCATTAAATCCGTTTTATTAGATGCTTCGAAAGAGTTTTTATAAGCAATTTCTGGAATTCCTTCTCCAAAAAAAATAAAATCGGGTTTAAGAACAGCATGACATTGATTGCAAAGCGGAATATCCGACAAATCAGCCTCTGAAGCTTTAATTTTTGTAGCACAATAAGGACAAACCAACATTCTTGAGTTGCCATGGAACTCGTAAACCTCTTTACTGCCGGCTTCGAAATGTAAATTATCAATGTTTTGTGTTATAATAGATTTCAACAAACCTAATTGTTCCATTTCTGCTAAGGCCAAGTGTGCTGGGTTTGCTTTTGCTTCGCCAAAAAAATCATAAAAAATTTCTTTTATTACTTTCCAGGCTTCAACGGGATTTATATGAAAATTATTCAAATCTAACACATTAGAATCGTACTTACTCCACAAACCTGTTTCTCCGCGAAAAGGAGGAATGCCACTTTCCACAGATATTCCAGCACCTGTAAATGCAATAGCATATTTTGAATTAACAATTAAATCAACGGCTTTATCTAAGTTATTCTCCATCTAATTACTGTATTTTTCCTCAATGGATTTTATTAATTCTAAATCTTTCTTTGTTCTTTCATCAATAAAATACTGACTTAAATCTGCCTTTATATTATCAGCTAATTTATTAATTTTATCAATATATAATTCATCACGACTTTGATCTAAAAGCTTATCATACATTTTTATCATATTCAAACTTGCCAAATACTCATAATAAGGATTTACGGTTGATGATTGTAACATTTCTTCTAAAGCAACAATGGCATCTAAATAATCTCCTTTATCTCTCATAATTACATATTTATTGTAATATGAATGATAATAATCGGGATAAAGGGAAATATACTTTTCTGCATTTACATAAGCATTTTCATTATCTTTTAACTTTGAATAATAGTATGATAACAAATATGATTCATGAGCTGGCTCCAGCTTGAATGTTTTTATTTGGTTTATTATTTTTTTAAAATCATCGGAATTTAATTTCTTTTTGTTGCTAAAGCTATCTCTATACCAATTTATAAATTTTAATCCTTCGTTAAAATAATCTTGATCGGGAATTACTTGCTTTTGTTTATAAACACTAACTTCTCCGGTTTCAATATCATAAAGTAAATATTTGTTCAATGCCGCTAATCGTTCTCCATAGGTAAAATATATATCATTATTCATATTATCCATAATACAACTTTTTATAGTAATAAAGTTATTTATACTGTAACTGTAAAACGGATCGTGTGACAAATGATGATTTTCGGTATTTGTCAAAATCTGATATGATTTGTTTATCAGATCTATATCATCAATTCGTTCGTATAGTTCTTTTAATTTTCTCTCACGAGAAATATTAGCCGTTCCAAACATCCAAATAGGACTGTATCTATATCTGCCCTTATCTGATAAAGAAAGATTTGTTACATAAATAAAATCATCTTTCAAATCATTTTTTATTACCTCGCCTCGTGTTAATTCATACATGGCCCCCGAATTATCCTTTTTGCTTCCAACAGTTATAAACCATGCATGTGAGCTATAGTCTTTAAACATATTGTCAACATTTTTTAGATCATTGCTGTTTTCAAGGATATTTCGCAATTTAAAAGCCAGTGGCATTCCGGTATTATAATCACTAATTTCCTTCCCTTCCCCTGCAGGTGTTGCGTTCATATTTATCGACATGCTTAAACCAATGTGATTCATTCCTGTATAAACACCCGGATACCCTACAAAAGTTAATATTGTAACCGGGATTTTATCTTTTTTATAATAATTTACAATTAAAGGATGATTTGTTATTGCATCAATGCTAGACCAATCCAGGTTCCTTCCATGAACAATCCCAGTTTCGTTACGCATGATAAAAGCAGTACAACTAATTTTAAAAAACAACTGTGGGAAATATGCTATAATTTGGAGTTCTTTTAAATTCAGATCACTTCCTTCCGCCATCCCTTCCAGTTCCCGAACGTATTCCAAAGGCATTGTTTTTTCGTGCTTTTTAATTTTCGAATTCAGAACCAAACTAGCTATTCCTTTTTTTAAAAAGAATCCACCAATATATGAATTAATCATGCTATCGACAGTACGATCCATATCCAGCAATCTATCATTCATTAACACTCCATATTGAAATCCCATTTCATAGGAATCGCCCTTTACCGTTAAAAAAGGAATGTTTTCTTTAACAATTAAACTACCTTCATTAAAGCTTCTTGATCCATCAGTATTTTCAGAATAATTATAATCTTGGGCTAATATTACACTAGAAAAGACCAGTAAAAAGATAATAATATTTAGTATTCTAAATTTCATTTTTGAAAATTTCATTTGTAATTTTAATGCATCTAAAATTACAAATAAATCTTTCAATTAAGGGTTCGCAAAGAATAAAAACGAAATAGTCAAGAAAATAATTTGGACTAAAGTCCCATTAGGGTAATATCTTGTAACCCCAGTCTTAAGACTGGGGTTATTTATTCTTAAATAAACACGGGCTTTAGCCCTAACTGATTTTTTTAAGATTCTAATTGGAGAAATTATAAGAGGGTGTCCAAAAAGAACTAAGAGTTTGTCATTCTGAGTTTATCGAAGAATCTATTCATTTTAAAACGAGATGTTTCGACATGTTCAACATGACATGTAAAATTAAAAACTTTACTTTTTGGACACCCTCTGTAAATTAAATATTGCAAAGCTTATATACTTTTCACTTCACTCACAATTTTTTGTAAACTGTCTTTTGCATTTCCAAATAACATTCTTGTTTTATCGTGATAAAATAAATTATTTTCAATTGCTGCGTATCCTTTACCCATTCCACGTTTCATAACAATTACATTTTTGGCTTTTAAAGCTTTAACAATTGGCATTCCATAAATAGGGCTTGCAGGATCTTCTTCTGCAGCAGGATTTACAACATCATTAGCACCAATAACAACTACAACATCAACCGTTTCCATATCGCTATTTGCCTCATCGCTTTCAAGTAATTTTTCATAAGGTACATCTGCTTCGGCAAGTAAAACATTCATATGTCCTGGCATTCTACCAGCAACCGGATGTATTGCATACTTAACATCAACACCTTTATCCTCTAATAATTTATCCAAGTCATAAGCTAAATGTTGTGCTTGTGCAACCGCTAAACCATAACCAGGAACAATTATAACTTTTTGAGAATAACTCAGCAGAACGGCAGCATCAGTAATAGATATTTCTTTTATTAATCCTTGTTCTGATTCGATAGCTGTACCTCCACCTCCAAATGCACCAACAATTACATTAAATAGAGATCTGTTCATTGCTTTACACATTAAAACCGTTAAGATAGTACCCGCTGAACCAACAAGAATTCCTCCTGTTAGCATAACTAAATTACCATATAAAAACCCACCCATAGCAGCTGCAACTCCGGTAAATGAATTCAACAATGAAATTATTACAGGCATGTCGGCTCCTCCAATTGGCATAACAAACAATACTCCGTAAACCAATGAAATACCTAACAAAATATAAATAAATGGTTTTAATTCTGCAGGGTTAATGTGTCCGCGAGTCATTAAGAAAGCAATAAATGTTACAATAATAATTAATAAGATAATATTTACCAGTCTTAGAAATTTTGATCGAATATCCTTTACTTTTCCATCGAGTTTTCCATAAGCCACCATGCTTCCTGCAAATGAAACGCTACCAATAACTAGACCCAGAAAAATAACCAGTGCTTGCCAATTAAGCATACCATGTTCTGCAATTAATTCCTTGCTTATATGTGGGAATTCCATTAAGGATATCAAAGCGGCAGCAGCACCACCCATCCCATTAAAAAATGAAACCAGTTCGGGCATTTTTGTCATTTTAACCTTACGTGAAACGATCCAACCCACAGCTATACCCAGTGCAATTGCAGCAAAAATATATCCGAAATTTCCTAACTTTTGACCATTGTGACGATGTAAAAAAAGCGTTCCAATAATTGCAACAAGCATTCCTGCGGCTGCCCATAAATTTCCTCGCTTAGCAGTATCCGGATGACTTAGCATTTTTAATCCTAAAATGAATAAACCCGATGCAATGAGATAAATAATCTCTAAAACCGAATCGCCAAATGTGAACTGAACATATTTTGAAAATTCTATAATCCTATCCATAATTAATTCAATTTTTTAGGTTTCTTTTTAAACAGATCTAACATTCTGTCTGTAACTACGAATCCTCCGACAACATTAATTGTTCCAAGGAAAACCGCTAAAAATCCAAGCACAATATTCAAGGTAGATTCTGCATGTCCAAGAACTATAATTGCGCCAATAATAACAACGCCATGAATTGCATTTGCCCCAGACATCAGCGGCGTATGCAACACTGCTGGCACGTTAGATATTACTTCGATTCCAAGAAACACTGATAAAACGACAATAAATATTGACTCAGCATTTACATATATAAATTCTAAAATTCCTTCCATTGTATATAAATTTTATGATTTAAATATTTGTTTAACTCTTTCGCTAATAATTTCTTTATTATGTGTGATACAAGTTCCTTTAATAATTTCATCATCGAAATTAAGGTTCATATTGCCCTCATCATTAATAATCAATTTCATAAAATTGATTATATTATTTCCGTACATTTTACTTGCATCGCTTGGTATTTCACTTGGGAAGTTCGAGTTCCCAATTATTTTAATATGATTTTTTTCTACAATCTCGTTGTTTTCGGTTAGCTCACAATTCCCACCTGTTGAAGCAGCCAAATCAATAATTACAGAACCAGGAATCATATTTTCAACTGTGTCTTTTGTGATTAATATTGGTGCCTTTCGTCCTGGAATTTGAGCTGTTGTAATTACAACATTTGCTTTTTTAGCATGATCTTGAATTAATTGTTGTTGCTTTTGTTTATATTCCTCCGTTTGCTCAATGGCATAACCTCCAGCACCGGAATCATCTTTAGAACCAGCAACTTCAATAAATTTACCGCCTAAACTTTGCACTTCTTCTTTAACACTTGTGCGAACATCAAAGGCTTCAACAACTGCACCTAATTTACGTGCTGTAGCAATAGCCTGTAAACCCGCAACACCAGCACCTAGTACAAGAACTTTCGAAGGACGAATAGTTCCTGCCGCAGTCATAAACATTGGAAAAAATGTAGGTAAATGATTCGCCGCAGTTAAAACCGCTTTATAGCCTGCAACAGTTGCCATGGAAGATAAAATATCCATTGATTGAGCTCGTGTAATTCGCGGAACCATATCCATACTAAAAGACGTGATATTAGTATCTATGAATTGCTTTACTAAATCAGCATTTGTTAATGGAGCAAAAGCTGTTAAAACTGCCTGGTTTTCTTTTAAACTTGAATACTCTTTAACTTGTATAGGGTTGATACTAATGATTAAATCCGAATCGGTCAACACCCTTTTTCTGTCCATATTTTCTGCGCCGACAGTTTTATAATCCAAATCTGTAAAAAAAGATCTTAATCCTGCACCTTTTTCAATTAATACGGAAGTTTTTAAATCAATTAAAGTTTTTACATTTTCAGGCAACAATGCTACTCTTTTATCAAAATCGGGTTCTTTAAGAATTCCTATAATCATTGTATAAATTGCTTAAGATTTATTATTCGACATCAACATCAATTTTTTTAAATTAAATGTTTAATACTTGTAAACATTCAATGAATATTATTGTTCAATGCTATAAAAACAATATAATACTTTAACTAAATGAAGATAATCTATGTATAGCACAGTATTTTATTTACTTTTATTGAGATAATTACGATTAACATTATCAGGTTTAAGCCAAACAAAATCGAAACATTTTTAATCAAGCAAATTGATTACTAAACAATTAATCATGGATAAATTCTCCTTTATAGGAAACTCTGAAATTGATTCAATCGATAAACTTTATACACAATATAAATCGGATCCTAAATCAATTGATATTCAATGGCAAAAATTCTTTGAAGGATTTGAATTTGCACAAAAGTATTTTCCAAGCTCAAAAGATTCCGAGAAAGTATTTGATGAGGAATTTAAAGTAATTAACCTCATTGAAGGTTATCGAAAACGCGGGCATCTTTTTACAAAAACAAATCCTGTTCGGACTCGAAGAAAATATACACCTACTCTTGCAATTGAAAATTACGGATTAAAAGAAACCGATTTAAAAACTGTTTTTCAAGCTGGGAAAAATATAGGAATTGGACCTTCAACATTGGAAGAAATTATTGATCATTTGGAAACAACTTATTGCCAATCGATTGGAGTAGAATATATGTTTATTAGAAATCCGGAAATTATTAGCTGGCTGCAAAACAAAATAGAACCTGTTAAAAATATTCCAACATTTACTTCCGAAGAACGAAAACATATCTATCGACATTTAAAACAAGCGGTTGGATTTGAAAATTTCATTCATCGAAAATTTGTAGGTCAGAAGCGATTCTCTCTAGAAGGATCAGAATCACTTATTCCTGCACTCGAAGCTGTAATTGAAAAAGGAACAGAATTAGGGATTGAAGAATTCATTATAGGAATGTCGCATCGAGGAAGATTAAATGTTTTGTCCAATATTTTACAAAAACCCGAAGAGGATATTTTTGCAGAATTTTTAGGTGCTGAATTCGATGACGAAATTGCATTGGGTGATGTTAAATATCATTTGGGTTATGGAAATACGGTTAGATCTGACAAAGGAGATAAAATACGTTTAAACCTGGCACCAAATCCATCGCATTTAGAAACAGTTGGTCCTATAGTTCAAGGAATAGCTAAAGCTAAGATTTGGGGTAAATACAAACATGATTATAATAAATTGGCTCCAATAATTATTCATGGAGATGCTGCCGTTGCTAGTCAGGGAGTAGTTTACGAAACCATTCAAATGTCGAAATTAAAAGGCTACAGAACAGGCGGAACAATTCATTTGGTTATTAATAATCAAGTTGGCTTTACTACAAATTATCTAGATGCGCGTTCAAGTACTTATTGTACAGATATTGGTAAAGTAATTAAAGCTCCAATTTTTCATGTAAATGGAGATGATGTTGAGGCTTTGGTGTATACCATTCAGCTAGCTATGGAATACAGATATACTTTCCATACTGATGTTTTTATTGACATCCTTGGTTATCGCAAATTTGGTCATAACGAAGGCGATGAGCCTCGATTTACACAACCTTTGCTATATAAAGAAATCAGCAAACATAAAAACCCGAGAGATATTTATGGAGATTATTTATTGAATGAAAATATCTATGAAAAAGATGATCTGAAGAAATTAGATATTGAGTACAACGAAATGCTTGAAGAAAAACTTGAGTTAGCTCGTAAATCAGAAAAATTACATATAAAACAATTCTTAGTTGAAGATTGGCAAATGTTCCATCATCCGGAAAATAAAGAATTTGAGGATTCCCCAAAAACCGGAGTGGACATTAAAACCCTCAAAGAAATTGCTGATAAATTAAATAATCCACCAAAAGATTTAAAGTTTTTCAAAAAAGTAGAGAAACTATTAAATGATCGAAATACAATGATCAAAAACGATAAGCTTGATTGGGCAATGGCTGAACTTTTGGCTTACGGAACTTTGGTTAATGAAGGTCATCCGGTACGTTTAAGTGGCCAGGATTCTGAGCGCGGAACATTTTCACATCGTCATTCTGCTTTAACAATTGAGGATACAGATCAAAAATACATTCCATTAAAACATATCAGTGATAATCAAGCTCCATTTCATGTTTTTAATTCGCCTTTATCAGAATATGGTGTATTAGGATTTGAATACGGTTATGCCATGGCTGTTCCAAATGGTTTAAATATTTGGGAAGCACAATTTGGCGATTTTAATAATGTTGCACAAGTAATTATTGATCAATACATAAGCTCAGCTGAAGAAAAGTGGGGTTTAATGAACGGGATTACTTTACTATTGCCACATGGATACGAAGGTCAAGGTCCAGAGCATTCAAGCGCGCGAATGGAACGATTCTTATCCTTATGTGCAAATAATAATATGCAAATTGTAAATGCTACTACGCCTGCTAATTTTTTCCATGTATTGCGCCGTCAATTACACAGAGACTTTACTGTTCCTTTAATCATTTTTACACCAAAAAGTTTATTACGTTATCCAAAGTGTACTTCAACTTTAATTGATCTTTCCTTGGGCGGATTTAATGAAGTAATTGACGATGAGAACGTAATAGTCAATGAAGTTCGAAGAGTCGTATTTAGCACCGGTAAAATTTTTTATGATTTATTGGTGAAGAAAGAAGAATTTGAAGCAAACGATATCGCCTTAATAAGAATTGAACAATTGCATCCATGGCCCGAAAAACAAATTCAGAAGATAATCGAAAAATATCCTAATACACGACGTTGGATTTGGATACAAGAAGAACCCGAAAATATGGGCGCATGGCGATATGTAAAAGAGAAATTTACTGATATAAATATTCAAGTAGTAGCTCGATTAGCAAGTGGTAGTCCGGCTGTTGGTTTAAATAAACTTCATGTACAAGGACAAAACGAAATTATTGGAAAGATATTCAGAAAATGTACTTGTGAGTTAAAAAATAAATATTGTGGTTTACAATGCGAAACTGGTAGTGCAAGGGAAGATATAAATAAACAACACACGTATCTTTACTTATAGACGAATTAACTCTGAACTTTAAACCTGTCTGCCGACTGGCAGGCTTTAAACTCGAAACTTAATAGTATGATTGAAATAAAAATTCCTAGTCCCGGAGAATCAATATCAGAAGTGGAAATATCAAATTGGCTTGTGGAAAATGGCGATTATGTTAAAAAAGATCAAGAAATTGCTGAAATAGAATCAGACAAGGCCACATTACCACTTATGGCATCTGAAAGTGGAAAAATTGAAATTATTGTTCAAGAGGGTGAGTCGATAAAGGTTGGAGCAATTGCTTGTAATATTGATACAAATGCCAAAGCTCCAAAATCTAATCCCAAAAAAGAAATAGTTCAAGAAGAAAATAAGTTAGAGGCAAAACTTGAAGATGCAAATTCAAGAGAAAACACAGAATACAAAGATGTAAAGATATCTCCTATTGCTCAAAAATTAATGAGTGAAAACAATATCAATGTCGATGATGTGATTAAGGGATTGAAGCGCATTGGCAAAAAAGAGATCGAACAAATAATTGCTCAAAAATCAGCTCAAAGTGAAATTGCGAATACTAAAATTAAAGGTACTAGAAATATAGAACGTAAAAAGATATCATCACTTCGTAAAAAGCTAAGCGAGCGATTGGTTTCAGTGAAAAATGAGACAGCAATGCTTACAACTTTCAACGAAGTTGATATGTCCGGGATCATTGAACTTCGAAAAAAATATCAAAAATATTTCGTAGAAAAGCATGGAACAAAACTGGGTTTTATGTCATTTTTTACCAAAGCTGTAACCATTGCTTTAAAATTGTTCCCTACAGTAAATTCACAGATTGCAGGCGAAGAAATCATGTATCCCGATTATGCCGATATCGGAATTGCTGTACAAACTCCCAAAGGATTAATGGTTCCTGTAGTTCGTAGTGCAGAAACCATGAATCTGGCAGAATTAGAAATTGAAATTAAACGACTGGCAGATAAAGGCCGTGCAGGAAGAATGTCGATAGACGATATGCAAGGAGGAACTTTTACTATTACCAATGGAGGCGTTTTTGGATCGATGCTCTCCACGCCTATATTAAATCCTCCACAATCGGCTATTTTAGGAATGCACAATATTCAAGAAAGGCCGGTTGCAATAAACGGCAAAGTAGAAATACGACCAATGATGTATATTGCATTGTCCTACGATCACAGAACCATTGATGGCAAAGATTCTGTTGGATTTCTTGTTAAAGTTAAGGAACTTTTAGAATCGCCATACAAGATGCTTTTGGGCGAAAAAAGTGCCGATGAAGCTTTGTTAGGATTGTAAAATAAAAGAGGGTGTCCAAGAACGGATACCCTTTTTTCATTTAAAGTTCTATTAAATATGAATTTAGTCATCTCATTGTTTTGTTATATGCCTAATATTTAGTATATTAAGGCATGAA
>JAQIBH010000110.1 GCA_027859205.1 Bacteroidales bacterium
TGTATCAACTTAATTTTCTGAAAATGAGACATATCTCCTTTTTTTGTTTCTCGAAATAGTTTTCTTTCTGAGATATTTATAAGTAAAAACAACCACTCTGTAATGTCGTTTTTTTGGAAAATAGCTTTTCTTAATTTATCATAATTTCTGGTTGCATACTTGAAAAACTTCCATATACTAATGGTTTTATCTTTTATATTCTCAACAAACCATTTGTTTAATAACTGGAACACTTTCCAATTAGCTAATATCCAAATCATTCTTGCAAGTAGCATGCATTCAAAACGATAGATCTTTACTTTCTTTACTTTATCAATTTTGCATAATGACTTCCATACTTTAAACACAAGTTCAATTTGCCATCTTAAACTATAAATGTTTTTTACACTTTCCGGCTTTATTGATTCTGGATTAGCATTAGTTATAAAAGTATCAAGTAATGCTCGTTCTTTCTGCTTTTTTGAGACTTTACAACTAATGCTTTTCGTGTTTTTCTGAGTCCTTTGCATTCTGCTTTTATATGTTTTTATATCATTTATATAAATAACCAAACGACAAGGTATCTGTGCTTTTTTACCTACCAAGACATCTTGTTCGATATAAGGTAAGTTGTATTTCTTCATTTTCTTATAAACTTTTCCAAAATCAATTTCTTTACCTGCATCTTTGGACTCAAATACAGATATTTGAGAGGGAAGTCGATTTAAAAAATATGCATCTTCTTTTATTACTGTTTTAAGATATGTAGATGTTACGTACCCTAAATCTCTAATTAATAAATCTCCCTTATTAATATTGTCAATACTTTCTTTTGAATCCTGCTGGTCGTTTCTACACCCACTGGTGAGTTGCAGATCTATTTGATTTCCTGATATCAAATCAAATTCATATTGTATGCTTATCAGTGAAGCCCTGGTTGCTCCCCCATAACCTTTATAAACACCCGAATATTCCTTAGGTAATCCAAATTTGCTTGAATCCCTTAACCGACATGATGTAAATATTGATTTACCATTGCAATTTAAGTTATTTTCCAATTGTTTAGAAAGCATATTTGATAAAATGTTCTTTAAAAACAAAACTGCTTGAGGATTAAATCGTGCATCCAATCCTTGCTTAGAGATTGATTCTCCATGTTCTGATTCCAGATCATCAGTAAGACAATCAAGGCTTTGAAGTTTATCTTGTTGGCAATTAAACATAAGTAACTCGAGAAAGCGATTTCCATTAAGTTTTGATTTTCTTTTTACAAAACCTGTTTCTAAAGCTAATTTCTCAATAAGTTCTCCTGAAAATGAATTTTCAAGGTTTGTAGTTAACAATCCTTTATGTTTATTGATAAAACTACTGATTTTTTGTTGATTCTTTCCCTTGAAAATTTGCCGTAATTGCTTATATTTACAGTCAAAGGGCGGCCTCATTGATATTTAAAATTTGCCGCCCTTTTAAACATAAAATAAACTATAAAAATGGGAAAAAATACTTAGATTCCCCAAGGGGAATTGTGTTTTAATGCCATATAAAAATTAAAATATTATTCTTAGCTTGACGGCTATGGCCGGCAGGCAGGAGTTGGAGATGACAAACGGGGCCTTTGAGACAGCTTCTTCTATTCTTTAAGTTATTACTTTATAGTTAAGTTGGTATTGTTTTTATTTATCACTTTATTCTTCCCATTATGATTGTTTCCACTAATCCTGGATCAAGCAAGGTTGAAGTATCACCAAAATCTTCAAAATCATCCTCAGCAATTTTTCTTAAAATTCGTCTCATAATTTTTCCCGATCTTGTTTTTGGTAATTCTGTTACTATTTGCACTTTATCAGGTTTTGCAATGGGACTTATAATTTTAGAAACACCTTTGATTACACTTTTACGTATACCTTCTTCCCCGCCTGTAGACAATTCACTGCAGACAACAAAAGCATAAATACCCTGTCCTTTTATTTCGTGAGAATAACCCACAACAGCTGATTCGTGAACTAGAGGGTGTTCATTAATTGCATTTTCAATTTCGGCTGTTCCTAAATTATGTCCTGAAACAACAATCACATCGTCAACCCTCCCTAGTAACCTATAATAACCATCTTCATCTCGTTTAACACCATCGCCAGTAAAGTAGTAACCTTTAAAGCTTGAAAAATACACTTCTTTACATCTTTTATGATCTCCGTAAATAGTCCTTAACATGCCTGGCCAGGGGAATTTAACACATAAATTCCCTTCCACATTTCTTCCACTCAATTCATTCCCGTCATTATCGAGTATTACAGGCTGAAATCCCGGTATAGGAAGTGTTGCAAATGAAGGTTTTGTTGGGACTATTCCTGCTAAAGGACTTATAGATATACCGCCAGTTTCAGTTTGCCACCAGGTATCTACAATTGGACAATTACCTTTGCCAATATGATCATGATACCAGTGCCATGCTTCTTCATTGATAGGTTCGCCTACTGTACCTAAAACTTTCAATGAACTTAGATCTTTGCCTTCCAAAATCGTTTCACCATAAGTCATTAATGATCTGATTGCTGTTGGAGCAGTATAAAGTTGATTGACTTTGTATTTGTGAACAATCTCCCATAATCTACCAGCATCAGGATAGGTAGGAATACCTTCAAACATTAAAGTTTTAGCACCACAAAGTAAAGGTCCATAAATAATATATGAATGCCCTGTAATCCAACCTATGTCGGCGGTACAAAAGTATACATCATTGTCGCTATATTGAAAAACATTTTTAAAAGTATATGCAGCATACACCATATATCCACCAGTGGTATGAACAATACCTTTTGGTTTTCCCGTTGATCCCGAGGTATAGAGTATAAAAAGGGTATCTTCTGAATCCATTTCTTCTGGTTCATTTTCATCGGATAATCCGTGTATGGCATCATGCCACCATACATCCCGTCCGGTTTTCATATTTATTTTTCCACCTGTTCTTTTAACAACTATCACATCCTTAACGCATGGACAATCAATTAGTGCATCATCAATTATACTTTTAATTGGTATTATTTTATTTCCTCTGTAGGCTTCATCGGATGTAATTACCAAATTGGCTTGAGTGTCGGTTATTCTTTCTTCAAGTGATTTTGCTGAAAATCCCGCAAAAACAATGGAATGTATGGCTCCAATTCTGGCACATGCCAACATAGCAATGGCAAGTTCAGGAATCATAGGCATATAAATTATTACTCTGTCTCCTTTTTTAATTCCAGTTTTTAACAAAGCATTAGAAAACCTATTTACTTTTTTAAACAGTTCTTTATAAGTCAATGTTATACTTTCCTCGTCTGGATTATTTGGTTCCCAAATTATAGCAGGTTGATTCCTGCGAAGGAACATATTTCGCTCGAAAATATTTTCAGTAATATTTAATTTTGCATTTACAAACCAATTAATGGAAGGCTCTTCAAAGTTCCAATCCAGAATATTGTCCCATTTTTTTCTCCAAAAAAAATCTTCTGCTTGTTGTTCCCAAAATGCTTTAGGATTTTCTATACTTTTCTGGTATTCATGAATATAGCCTCCTAAACTTGTTATCTTTCTTACCATAATCTATGTTTATATATGCAATTGTTTCTATGTTTATATGTCTCTAACACAACAATACAAAGATCTTAACAAAAAAAAGCAATTTTCACATTGATAAGTATCAGTAACTCTGATGAAATAAATCTTATACCGATAAACAAATAATACTTATCAAAGTTCAAACTCGAAGACGCAAAACATTGTTAAACCTCATAAATGAAAGACTTAGTTACAGAAGAACTAAAAAAAAATCCCGAATTTCTCCGGGATTTATCTGAAGTGAGTTATTTTAATATTTTATTTCTTCAATAAGGCTTTTATAAATTCATTTCCTTTTAACAGTCCATAATAACCATTTTTAGTTGTTTCTTCATCGTAAGTTAATACACTATCAGGGTTTTCGCCAGGATGATAAATAATAAATGGAACCGGATCATGTGTATGAGTTTTGAGTTCACAGGGTGTTGGATGATCCGGTATTAGTGCAATTGCAACATCTTCACCCATTTTCTCGGTTTCTTCCATGATATATTTTACAACCCTTTGATCTAAATATTCAATGGTCTTCTTTTTTAGTTCATGATCGCCTTCATGCCCAGCTTCATCGCTAGCTTCAATATGTAAATAAACTAAATCGACATCCTTTAGTGCATCAATAGCTGCTTTTGCTTTGCCTTCGTAATTAGTAGTATACAATCCGGTAGAACCCTCAACTTTTATAGCTTTCATTCCAGCGTATTTTCCAATTCCGTACAATAAATCAACGGCAGAAATCATTGCTCCCGATACTCCATATGATTTTTGCAAAGTATCCATTTCCGGTTTGTTCCCAGGCGACCAAGGCCAAATAGAATTCCCCGGATCTTTTCCTTCGGAAACTCTTTTTTTATTTACAGGATGATTGTTTAATATTTCCTGTGATTTTAATATTAAGTTATTCAAAAGATTTGCCGTTGATTCATCACTATCCTGAGCTTTAACTAAAACATCTTTGAAAGGCGTACCAGGAACATCATGTGGTGGTGTGCAATCGATGTTGGTTTTTCCATTTTTAATTACCATAAGATGACGATAACTTACACCGGGATAGAATTTAATTTCACTTGTACCCAATTCATTTTGTAGCGTTGTTATTAATTCGTGTGCTTCTTCGTTACTTATATGACCTGCAGAATGATTTTTTATTTTATTGTTTTCAACACAAATTAAATTACATCGCATGGCCATATCATTATCATCTAATTCAATTCCCATGCTTGCCGCTTCAAGTACACCTCTTCCTTGATAAACTTTTTTAACGTCGTAACCTAAAACAGCCATATTTGCAATCTCGCTTCCGGGAGGCATATCTGCGGGAACTGTTACTAACTTTCCGCATCTTCCTTTTTTACAAAGTTCATCTATATGTGGTGTATTAGCAGCCATTAAGGGTGTTTTATTTCCAAATTCTTTTATTGGATAATCTGCCATTCCATCGCCAAGAATTATTATGTGTTTCATTATTTCTTAATTTAATAGTTGTTTATTTCTTTGTGATTCTTACGGCAACTTTGTGGTATAACTTTTACTTAAAGTTTCACAAAGCTTATATAAGGTTTCTCTAAAATTTAATAACAAAAATTACTAATAGTTGTTTATCAAATATTTCTTAAAATCTAAATAATTATTGTCAAGATTATCATAATACTCTTTTTTATTTTCTAAACCTTCCAGACTGGCAGGTAATTCAGGATCAAATTTAAGTATCTCAACTATTTGATCAGGGAATTTTGCCGGATGAGCAGTTTCTAATGATATACATAATTGATCTTTATCGACATTATTTTCATTACAATATTCCATTAAACCTTTCCATCCTACTGATCCATGAGGCTCAAGTATTAAGTTATGCTTATCATATGCTTCTTTAATCATTTCTTTAGTTTCCATATCGGTAACGCTCGTAGAAAAGATATCCTTACGCATTTTATCCATATTAGGAGCCTTTAAGATTTCTCCTTTTTCGTTCATAACACCACCATACAATGCAACTAATCGAACTAAATTACTCGGATGGCCAACATTCATTGCACTTGACAAACAGTTCTTAGAAGGCTCTATTTTACTGTAATCACCAGAATTTAAAAATGCAGGGAATTCATCATTTTCGTTTACCGAAATTATAAACTTTTTAATTGGCAATCCCATACGTTTGGCAAAAACACCACCCATCATATCCCCAAAATTCCCAGAAGGAACAGAGAATATTACATCATCATTTTCATTTCCCTCGCCTGCCGGACGAGCAAGCTTTCTTAATCTGGAAAATGAATAAAAATAATATACTATCTGTGGTATCAGTCTTCCAATATTGATTGAATTTGCTGAAGATAAGTCAAGGTAATCCAAATCAGAATCAGAAAATGCCTCTTTAACCAAAGCCTGGCAATCATCAAACTTCCCTGTTAGAGAAATTATTTTAATATTCTTACCTAAAGTTGTCATCTGCTTACGCTGACGATCGGTTACTTCATTATCAGGATATAATACAACAACTTGAATATTATCAAGATCATAAAAAGCATTTGCTATTGCACTACCCGTATCGCCTGATGTTGCTGTAAGAATTAGCAACTTCCGATCTTCCTTTTTAATATAATATTGCATTAGCCTGCCCATCATTCGCGCGGCAAAATCCTTAAATGATGCAGTTGGGCCTTGATCTAGACGCATTATGTATTTATTCTCAAAGCCTTTTTCTAATGGAATAGAATAATTATAAGCATCTTTTACTAATGCTAATAATTCATCATCATTTATTTGTCCAATTAGAAATTTTCGAGCTACTTCGAAAGCAATTTCATAGTATTCTTTTTGCGAAAAACTATCAATTTCTGCCTTTGTAAATACAGGAATTTCCTTAGGCATATAAAGGCCTTTGTCAGGCGCTAATCCTTTTAGTAATGCCTCATTAAAAGTTACTTCATCTGCTTTTAAATTAGTTGAATAGTATTTTACTGGTTCCATATTGTTAAAATTAATGATTCTACTATCATTTTATTTAAAATGATAAAATGTGAAAATGATAAAATGTTATTTTCCGTACGATGAATTTTTAGCTTTTGTCATTATTTTTGTTATTTCATCAGCTTCTTCTACAACAATACAAGTTTTACTAAAAAATTCAGATTTAGACCTGGCTCTACATACTGCACGATAGTTAGCTCCCGTTGAAGTTGCAGATTTTACAAGTTGATATGTAATAACAGATGATGCTTTGCATGTCTTTAATGAATTGCAAAATATAATAACATCTACTGCAAATTTTCTGGTTCTCTTTTTTAATGCTTCAATAAATATTTCTTTTTCAGTCATAATCTTTCATAACCATTTTATCATTCAATCATTTACGTATTTTGTTATTTTATCATTATACATTAAATTAGTTGTAGTACCAGATTTATAATTGATCTTTAATACATTTGGCAAGTCGCTTAACCGCTTCTGTAAGTTGATCTTGTGAACAAAAAGAGAAGTTTAAGCGCATATTATTTCTAGCATGATTCTCGCCAAAGAACTGACTTCCCGGTACAAATGCAACTTTGTATTTTATTGCCTCAAAAAATAATTTGTCAGTATCAATTTTATCAGGTAATGTTAGCCATAAAAATAGACCTCCTTCGGGTTTTGTCCATGATACACCAGTTTCTTCAGGGAAATATTCACTCAGAGTATTTAGAAAACCATTAAGCTTTTCTCTGTAATATTTAATAGACTTGTCTATATGATTGCCGTAATTCATATCTTCAAGAAATGCAGTACAAAGGTCTTGATTATATTTAGGCGTGTTTAAAATATTTCCTTCCTTAATATATGTCATCTTCTCAATTACTTCCTTGTTTCCAATGTTAAATCCAACACGCATACCTGGGCAAAAAATCTTCGAGAATGTATATAATCCGATTACATTTTCACCACCACGTTTTTGGTCAAGACTGAATATTGCAGGAATTGTTTTTCCATAATATCTTAAATCTCTATACGGACTGTCTTCGATAATAGGAATATCAAATTCATAACTTAAATCCAGAAGTGCTTCTCTTTTCTTAAGTGACATTGTAATTCCGGTGGGATTTTGAAAATCCGGTACAACATAAATAAATTTAGGTTTTTCGTCTGTTTTTTCTAATTCTACAATTTTCTGTCTAAAGCCATTAACATCTGAACCATCTTCCTGAATATCAACTCCAACAAATTTTGGTTTTTGCATTTGAAATGCAACTACAGCTCCCGCAAATGTTGGTCTGTCGAATAAAACAATATCATTTGGGTTAAGAAAAAGCCTCCCTGTTATATCTAAACTTTGTTGACCAGAAGTGGTAACAAGAATATTCTCTTCATTAACATTTATATTATCTCTTTTTAAGTATTTAATAATTGCTTCTATTAATGCTGGTTCGCCTGGAATAGCAGAATATTGCATAATTTTATCAATGTCGCTATTTAAGGATTTTTCGGACGCAATTTTAAATTCCATTTTCTGGAATATCTCGGGTGAAGGTAAACCTCCGGCTAAAGATATTATCTCCGGATCGGCTAAATATTTTAATGTTTTACCAATAGGATAACCTTCATAATCCTTAATATTATCGGAATACCTAGAAGACCAATCGTTTTTCATAATTTAAATATTTTGATAGATGATAGTGTCTTTAAGCAATAATTAAAACCTAAAAGTCATGTTGAGCGAAGCGAAACATCTCATTTTCAATTTAGTAGATTATTCGACTTCGCTCAGAATGACATCTAGTATGACTTTTAGACGGTCATAAAAAACTAATAAGAAGTTTTGCCAAAAATTGGTTTTATACCTCTTTTCATCATTTCTATTCCATCTCTTGTTGCTTGAAGTGATTTATAAAATATTACATCACCTATTTTATCAGCTGCTGCAACTCTTTCTTCATCAGAAAGGAAATAGGCAGCCATAGTATCCATATCACGTGCTGTTCCGTCACTTTCATATTTATAAGTCATGTTAGTACCGCTTTCCAACACATCGAATGCATGTTTTGTCCAGTTGAAATTTGGCATACCTAAATCAGGGTTGATATAAATATGAGCTGCAAGACTTATTCCTTTTATTCCGCTCGCATCAAGCTCTTTTGCACACTGAATAAATGTTTCAGCGGTCGTTCCGTTACCAATATTGATTTCATAAATTGGAGATGTATTATCATCACGGATATATTCACTAATAATATTCAATAACATTCTAAACTGCATTGTATTTTGAGTAGCAAGAAGCATTGAAACCTTAAAATTAAGATTCGGAATATTTCTTCCAAAATAACAAGCTGCAATAATTGAGCTCCAACTAGGATTTAAGAAGAAATCGGCTCCATTTTCTTTAGCTGTACGAGCAATACCATCGAGATAAAAAATATGATTATTATTAGCTACTTCAATTCCACCAAAATTTCCAAACGGAGTTCCCTGATTTTTAAGAATAAGATTTGAAAGACCATCACCTAAAGATGCTCTGTCGAATTTTTCACCTGTAACTTTTTCAAGCTCAACAAATCTGGATTCAGGATGTGGAATACCAATTAAATTAGTACTGCAATATTTTGAAGTTTGCATTATATTCTCAGTCATCGCTAATGTTGCCATTAAATCACCACTATAAACATAATGATCTGTTAATGCAACAACAGAAATCATTTCTGCAGGTACAAAACATGGTTCAGTATCAATCGATGTTTCTGCCATTTTTTTCATGGCATGATGAGTTACTTTAGCGCCTTGATATCCGGAAACCTGACTTGTACCAATTCCTTTGCTTGGATCATAAGTAACACCAATTTTCTTTTCTAAATCGGTAACTTTTGGAAACATTTTAACAAGTTTCTCTGCATCCTCAAGCATGTTGCCGTAACCTTTGTTTGCAAGAATTTTTTTTCTTGTTTCATAATTACGCATCTCTGCAATAGTTGAATTAATATGGTTTGCTCCACCATGGAACTCTAGTAAAGCATCAATTGATTTTAAATCAGCATTAGATAATAATTTGTATTTCATAATTGCAGTTTTTTGTTTGTAGTTTAGGTTAATTATTATTTTTATTTTGGAATCTAAACATATTAATAATATGTGTAAATATCAAGTTTTGTTGACAATTCAAGGAATATAGCATATTTTGTTTATAAATAGTTACTTTAGGGTATGTCTTTTACCTAATAAGTGATCAATTTAATATATGCAAATTTATAAAGTATAATGTTTAATATCTTACAAGTTGTTTATTTGGTGGCGTACAATTTTTCTTGAAAGTTTATCTACTTCACGATTATAATTAGGCATATCAGAAGTTTTTTGATGTGCTTTAACTTTAATAAACTCAATAGGTTTAGAATTTAATAAATGAATTAACTTTTGAACTAAGTCAGCATTTTGAATAAGGCTTCCCTTTTTGGTTTTAAAATCCTTGGATTCTAATCTTGAAGTTCTATTCGGGATTTGTTCAACATACTGACTATCAGTAAATATTTTTATAAAGCTAAATTCTTGAATTTCTTTTATAACATATTCAATTGATTTAATAACTGCCATTAACTCCATTCTATTGTGAGTAGTAGCATTTTTAGCACCTTTTAAAACAATTCTTTCATCATTAATAAAAATTATGGAAGCCCACGCTCCTATTTGGTGTTGAGGATTACAACTTCCATCGGTATATATTTCTATTACTTGAGTATTCAAAGTGTAAATAATTGATTTTTTCAAAACTACTACTATTTATTTATTGTAAGTATCTTTGATCATTCAAAATATAGGACTTAAATGCAAAAATACGATACTATTATTATAGGTGGCGGTGCAGCGGGTTTAATGGCTGCAGGACAAGCTGCGACATTGAGCCAGAATGTGCTTGTTTTAGAACGAATGAATCGCCCGGGAAGAAAGTTAAGTATAACGGGAAAAGGTCGTTGCAATATAACAAATACTGCTCCTTTAGCTGAGTTTATTAGACAGGTTCAACCAAATGGTAGATTTCTACGTTCATCTTTTTCAAACTTTTATTCGGAAGAACTGATTTCATTTTTTAATAGTATTGGAGTAAAAACAATAATTGAACGTGGAGATAGAGTTTTTCCTGATAATGGGAAAGCTGTTGAGATAGTTAAATCAATGGTAGCTTGGTGTAAAAACAAAGGTGTTGTAATAAAAACGAATATAAGAGTAAATAGTTTAATAATTAAAGATGACAAATTACTTGGTGTTCGTGGCATATTAGAAGAAAATGGGAAAAAGGAAAATCTTTTGTTTGATGCAAATAAAGTAATTATTGCAACAGGTGGAGCATCCTATCCTGCAACTGGCTCAACAGGTGATGGTTATAAACTGGCAAAATCTGTTGGTCATAAGGTTAATTCTATATTGCCATCGTTAGTACCTCTCGAAACTGAAGGTAAAATTGCAAAAGAATTAAATGGATTAGAATTAAAGAATATTAGAGGGACAATTTGGATTGATGGTAAAAAAGCAGGCGAAGATTTTGGAGAAATGAGTTTTACTAATTTTGGAATTACAGGTCCTATTGTGCTTTCATTAAGTAGGATGATTGTTCCAGCCATACAAGAAAACCTGTCTGCCGACAGGCAAGGTAAAGAAATTATTTTTAGCATTGATCTTAAATCAGCATTGGATGATAAAAAGCTTGATAATAGACTAATACGTGATTTTAATGATAAGGGAAAAGAAACTTTTACAAATATTTTATCTGGATTATTACCAAAAGTATTGATATCTACATGTATTCAAAGCACTAAAATTGATCCTGATAAATTAGGACATCAGATAAGCTCAAACGAAAGAAAAGAGCTTCGAAAATGGCTGAAAAATTTTAATTTAAAAGTAATAGGACACAGACCTTTCGAAGAAGCCATTATTACTGTTGGTGGTGTTGATACAAACGAAGTAAATCAAAAATCAATGGAGTCTAAACTTATTAATGGGTTGTTTTTTGCAGGCGAAATACTCGATTTAGATGCGCCTACAGGAGGATATAATTTACAAATAGCTTTTTCTACTGCATGGACTGCAGCACAGAATAAATAGCAGTATATGGTTTATGGCTTATGATTTATGGTATATGGCTTATGATTTATGGTATATGGTGAACAATTTATTATTGATCTGTAAACGATTTACTATTTCAGTTTATCTTTAAAAACCTTTTTGAATTTATCAATCTTAGGAGTAATAACCATTGAGCAATACGATTGCGATTTATTGTTATTATAGTAATCCTGATGATAGTTTTCAGCTTTATGAAAAGTATCAAATTGAGTTATTTCAGTAACAATTGGATTATCATATATTTTTGCTTGCTCAAGTTTATTTTTATACGATTCAGCAATTTCTTTTTGCACTTTATTATGATAAAATATTGCAGAGCGATATTGAGTTCCAACATCTCCTCCTTGTTTATTTAAAGAGGTAGGATCATGTGTTTGCCAAAAAACTTCAAGTAAATCGTTGTATGTAATTATTTTGGGGTCAAAACTAACTTGTATAACTTCAGCATGTCCTGTTTCACCAATACAAACTTCTTCATACGTAGGGTTTTCGGTTTTACCTCCCGAAAAACCAGATTTTGCAGATTCTACTCCTAATAATTGTTCAAAAATTGCTTCTGTACACCAGAAACAACCTGACCCAAATGTTGCAAGTTCCATATTTGTTTGATGTTGTGCGTAAATATTTTGATTCAAAAATAAAGTTATAAAAATAGTAAATATTGATAATAAATGCATCATAGCAGTCCCACGGTATGAAATGTTGCTCATTTCGAAGCAGTTTCTCATCAGCCCGCTAAACCGTTTTTTAATTGTTATGTTGTTCAAATAAAGCATTATCCGTGCAATATTTTGTGGCCGAGTGTTAGCATTCGTACTTCCTTGTTAATTTATCTTTTTCGCTTATAATGATTCTGCACAATTTCGTCCAAAAACACCTTAGTTTCCACATGGCTAAACTCCAATTCTTCAGGTAATTCAGAAAATAATGTAGTTCCTCCACCCAATAAAACAGGAATCGTAGTGATAATAAGTTCGTCAATCAGGTCTTCCTTTAAAAAACTCTGAATTGTTTTACCGCCGTCAATATATAGTTTACTATACCCTCTTTGATTTATTTCCTTTAGGATTTCAGTTATTGAACCCTTAATTAGTTCTGCCTTGTCTTTGTATTTTTCTGGAATTTTCTCCAAAGTTCTACTTAGTACAAAAACAGGTTTGCTGTAAGGCCAATCGATATCGAAATTACAAATTGTTTCAAATGTTGTACGTCCCATCACAAAAGCATCAATACTTTTAATTAATGAATCAAATCCCATCTCAATTTTGTCAGGATTTGGAATTGAGTCTAACCAGTCCAATCCTCCGTTTTTATCTGCAATGTACCCATCCAAACTTGTAGCAATAAATACTATGTTTTTCATACTCATATAATTCTCTTAATCTTTAAATTTAGTTTCCATCGTTAATCTATTCCTCAGCTTTCAAGGTCTTCAATTGTATGAATGCTTACTTTTTTATTTTTTCAATGCTTTTTTTATATAAACAGTTCTTAATTCATAATGTTTACTTAAGAGTTTGTATTTTTATGTGCATATAAATATAAGCATGAATTTCAGAGAACAATTATTAGCAGAACTTTCCAAACGAAATACAGTTTACATTGCATCAGTTATTGGTAAGGATAAAAAACTTTTTAAAGAGATTTTTGAATTAGTTTTAAGCAATGAAGAAATTATTTCCGGTAGAGCAGCCTGGGTTGTAGAACATGTATGGTTGGACTATCCTTACATGATAGATCCATATATTAATGAAATGATTGATTTTTTACCAATATCAAAATATGATAATCAAAAGCGTCATTTTGCTAAGATTCTATCAACTGTGGATCTTACAACCATTGATGAAGATCGTTTAGGCATATTAATAGATAGATGCTTTACATGGCTCGAAGATCCGGTATATCCTACAGCTGTAAAAATGTTTTCGATGCGAATTATTTATAATTTTATACAGATAGAGCCAGAGTTAGCCACAGAATTAATTGCTATAATTGAAAATCAATTTAATGACTCAACACCAGGATTTAAAAATAGCGGTGAAAAAATTCTTAAAGAGCTTTATAAACTAACAAATTAAATTTTCTGAAAATACATATCTATATAGTTATATATTGTAATATTAAATAATTGTGTTACTTTCGCAACGAATTTAAAATTTTAATAAGAAAAATAATGGAAAGAAATATTATTGTAAATGAAAACTACTGTCCACAAAATCACCCATGTCCATCAACTCGTGTATGTCCGGTAGGTGCAATAAGCCAAAAGAGCGTATATAGTGCTCCTGAGATAGATTATGGTAAATGTACAAGATGCGGAATATGTTTAGGCACTTGTAGTGCTTTTCAATGCACAAATTGTTAGTTAATTTAAAGAGGGTTTCTCAAAAGTCTAAAAGTTGTCTATACTTCGATAAACTCAGCATGACAACTTTCTGTTAATCAGTTTGTCACACTGAGCCTGTCGAAGTGTTTTTGCTTTAAGTTTAGCTTTTTGTATAGCCACTTTTTTATTTAGGTTCCCAAAAACACACCTTTGGTGAAACTATTTTCTCTTCTTTTTTTAATATTTTCATTGCTTTATCCACATCTTTCTTATCTAAACCAGCTAATTCAGCAATTTCGCCTGCTTTTAATGCTTTACCTGCCGAATTCATAACATCAATTACTTTCTGTGTATTTTCCATACATTTTGGGTTTAAATTAGTATTTAGGACAAATTTAACCTAAAATATTTATTTATAATAATGTAAATTAAGATTATAAATTGCCCTATTTATAGTCAATTAACATTTTTTAAGCTTTTAAATACGAAATTAATCGTAGATAAATTTGCAAGTACGAAACTAATCGTATATGTTTGCAATACGAAATTAATCGTAATGCATCAAAAATTATAATAATTCGTCTATATGTTATGAGTTTGAAAAGCAAGAATAATCCAACAGAATCAGAATTAGAAATTTTACAATTACTATGGATTAATGGTCCATCAACCGTAAGATTTATTAACGAAAAGCAAAATGAAGTAAAAGAGGTTGGTTACACAACTAGCTTGAAAATAATGCAAATAATGGCAGAAAAGGGAATGCTTGAGGTTAATAAAGAAAGCAGGAAGCATGTATACACCCCTACTCTCGACGAAGATGAGACTAAGGGTAAATTGCTAGATGGATTTTTGAAGAAGACATTTTCTGGGTCAGCCATGAAAATGGTTATGCAAGCTTTAGGTAATCATAAAACTTCGAAAGAAGAGCTTGACGAAATAAAAAATCTGATTAATAATATTGAAAACCAGCCAGATGGAAAGCAAGAAAAATCATAAAAAATCATGAATATTTTATCCGATTTATTAAACGATAGAATTGTAACAGCTTTGGGTTGGAATATTTTTCATATTTTTTGGCAAGGAATTATAATTGGTATTGTGTTAAGTGTGGTCCTACACATTCTTAAAGGAAAATCATCACAATTAAAATATTTAATCTCAATGATTTCTCTCTTACTTTTGCTGGGATTTTCAATTTTTAATTTTTCAATTAATTATAATGAGAATTTTAACAAAGCGATTACAAATATTAATTATGATCAAATAAATTATACCGATTTTCAATTAGATGATTTAAATAATGCTAATACTGGTGAAGGTTCGATTGAATTAATCACATCACTGAAAAATCGTCTTAAAAATATTGATAGATTTTTCCCTTTGATTGTAAATGTTTGGATTCTTGGCGTTTTTATATTTATTCTCAAGTTTGTGTTGAGTTTCTTTTATACTTATCGTTTAAAAAAGATAAGCACTCAAAGTATTTCGGAAGAGTGGCTTGTTAAATTCTTAAAAATACAAGATAAATTAAACTTAAATAGAACTGTTAAGTATATCGAGTCGCAATTAGTTAGAATTCCTTTGGTTTTAGGTTATTTAAGGCCAGTTGTTGTTATTCCTGTGCAAATGTTATCCGGAATACCATCGAATCAAATTGAAGCTATAATTGCACATGAATTAGCTCATATTAGACGAAACGATTATATTTTTAATGTATTACAAACAATTATTGAAACTGTGTTTTTCTTCCATCCTGCTGTTTGGTATATAACCTCGCAAATTCGAAAAGAAAGAGAGAATTGTTGCGATGATGTGGCATTAACAGTTTGTGAAGGTTCATTAGTTTATGCAAAAGCACTTATTTCAGTACAAGAACTTACTCTGAACAGGCATTATTCCGCGGTAGCCTTTTCTGGTAGAAAAAAACATTTATTAAACCGAATTAAACGTATGATTATGAAACAAAAAGTAAAATCAAATTTCACTGATAAAATTATAGCAGCACTAATTATTTTATCAAGCGTACTTGCTTTATCATTTACTTATAAAGCAAATATGACAAACTCAATTTCTAAATCAGGATTTATAGAAGAAATTATTAAGCCTGTAGAACCTACAATAGTAGAAGAAATTATTGAACCTATAGAACCTCCTATCGTAGAAGAATACTTAATTTATGAAGCTGTAAATTTAAATGATGTTCAGGAAATCGAAGCAATTGTAAAGGATACAGTTAAAACTAAAAGACATCATCGCGAAGAAATTGATATTGATAATAATACGGTAACAAAAACCATTAGAGATGGTAATGGGAAGAAAAGTGAAATGAAGTTTATACTCAAAAATGGAATAGTAACAAAGCTACTTATCGATGGAAAAGAGGTTTCCCAAAGCGATTATCCTAAATTTCAACCCGAGATTGACAAAACTGTTGCTAATCTTAAAGCAGCTAAGATTGATATTCACAATGCCATGAAGGATATAGAAGACATAGATTTTGAGGAAATCCAAAAAGAGGTTCAAGAAGCATTATCAAATGTGAATTTAAATTTTGAAGAGATTTCGGAGGAAATTGCTCGCTCAATGGAAGAAGTGAAAGAAATTGATTATGAAAAAATAATGAAAAAAGTCGAAATAAATCTGGATGTGTTAAAAGATATGGATTTTGAATTTGACATTGATATAGATTTAGATTTAGAAGATTTTGACATAGATGTAGAAAGTATTCGTGCAGATATAGAAAGAGCACGCGATGAAATGAAAGTACAAGTAGATATGGAAGCTATTCAGAAAGAAATGATAAAAGTACAAGAAGAGCTTTCAAAAATGAATACTGAAGAATTGAAAATTCAAATTCAAGAAGGAATGGAAAACTTTGAAAAACAAAATAAAGAAGAAATAATAAAGGAATTGGAAGAAAAACTTGAAGAATTGGAAAATTTGGAATTAGAAGAGAAATAGGAAACGATTATATATATTTAAAATCTCCAGATCAAAATAATCCGGAGATTTTTTCACATGATGAATTTACTAAAAATAAAGATACTTGAATTGAACCAAAATAATATCAAAGATCTTAATTATAATTCAAATTGAAACATATTATCCTATATCACCACAAGTTCTTATATACAAAGAAATAAAAGGTTTATATACAGGAAATAAATTTAAATTTAACGAAAATATATTTGAAATAATTGATATATTCTAATCACAAAAAAACTCAGAAAAATTAATTTCCTGAGTTTATAAATAATTAATGCATATTAATATATTGAACAATCTAATGCATCTAATATAATTTGGTAAGCTGTTTTATCTGCTGCGGCTATTCCATCACAATCAATATAGTCTTGTAATGCAGTGCTATACGCAATGCAATTAGCTGCAGTTGGATCTGACGTGAAAGCTGAAGAAGCTTCTGATACATCAACAAGTTTTTGAGTACAAGAAATAGGGTTATCTTCATCACAAGATGTTGTTGTTATTATAGCTGCTGTTGAGAAAAGAGCAATTGCTGCTATAAATAATACTTTTTTCATAGTTGGTAGTTTTAGTTGATAAATCTAATAAATCTAAGTTTCTAATTATTTTAATTTTCACACCCACAAGTTAGTAAAATGTTTCAAATTAAAAAAGAATCAGTGTTGAAATGATAATTTATGATTAACTAAGCATATATCCACAATTAGCACAGAATTTATCTTTTAAATCAATTATCGATTTGCAATTTTCACATTTTAATTCTTCCGTTTTGTAATTTTGTTTTGTAATTTCAGCTGATACAATTCCGGTAGGAACGGCTATAATTGCATAACCCATTATCATAATAATTGAGGAAATAAATTGACCAAGTGGTGTTTGTGGAGAAATATCACCATAGCCTACCGTTGTAATTGTAACTATTGCCCAATATATACTTCTTGGAATACTATCGAATCCATTTGCTTCACCCTCTACAACATACATTATTGCACCTATTATTACAACAATGTTTAAAATTGCAAAAAGAAATACACCTATCTTACGGAAACTAGTTTTTAAAGCAAGAATAATTAATTCACCTTGATTCGTAAAATAATTTATTTTAAATATTCTGAATACTCGAAGTAGTCTTATAGCCCGAATAATCATTAAATAGTGAGACCCAGTTAATATCAAACTTATGTATGTTGGAACAATGGATAGTAAATCCACTAAGCCTAAAAAGCTAAATATATATTTAAATGGTTTTGGCGATATCCATATTCGTGTAAAATACTCTATAGTAAACAGAATTGTAAATCCCCATTCAGCATATAGAAAAAATACATAATATTCTGATCGTAAAGTTTTTAAACTTTCGAATATTACCACTGTAATACTAAATAAAATCGCCCAAAGTAAAATGATATCGAATAATCGTCCCAGCTTAGTATCTGTTCCAAAAATAATTTTGTATAATTTTTTTCTTATTTGCGACATTAGATCAAATATTAATGTTTAAAAATACAAAAACTTCCAAAGCATTAAAACTTTGGAAGTCATATAAATAAAATATAATCTTACAACTAAACTGATGCTTTACTTTCAACTGCTCTAAAAACACGTAGAAAGTTCTCACCCCAAATCTTCTTAATTTCCTCTTTAGAATAACCGCGTTTTAATAATTCAAGCGTAATATTCTTTAGTTCGCTAGCATCTTTACAGTCTTTTAATCCGCCACCACCGTCGAAATCTGTTCCTATTCCCACGTAATCAATTCCAATGGTTTTCACAACATGATCAATATGATCAACTGCATTTGCAACGGTAGCCAACTCTTTTGGGTATTTTCTTCCCAGTGCTCTCCAATCTTTACCTGCTTGATTATATTGCTCTTCTGTTAATCCTTCGAAATGATTATATTTTTCTCTTAATGCCTGAAATGCGGAATCTCTTTCAGGATATGAAGGCGGAGTTTTAACATAATCACTTAAAATACAAATCTGAATAACTCCACCATTTTCTTTTAAAGCATATAACATTTCATCAGAGAAATTTCTCGGATTATCACAAATGGCTCTGGCACTCGAATGTGAAGCAATAACTGGGGTTTTTGATAGTTTAAGTACATCAAAGTACGCAGAATCTGAAATATGAGAAACATCAATTAACATACCTAAACGATTCATTTCTTTCACGACCTCTTCTCCAAAATCACTTAAACCATTAAATTCGGGACCTTTCTTATCTGTTGATGAATCACAAATATCATTATTTTTAGTATGACATAAAGTAATATAACGAGCTCCTAAATCATAAAATTCTTTAATGTTTCCTATGCTATTTCCAATAGGATACCCATTTTCAACACCAATATAAACCGTGCTTTTCCCTGCTTCTTTTATTTTGTATACATCTTTTGAATTTAAAGCTATTTCGGCTTGATCAGGATATGCACTGATTTTTTCATGTAAAGCAATAAATATTTCAAGGGTACGATTTTTAGCCCTTTTGTTACCTTCGGGTGTTCTTTCTCCTTGACCAATAAAAACAGCCATAAAAACAGCATCTAATTTACCGGCTTTCATGCGTGGAAAATCGACTCGTGAACCAGTTTCATCGAAATCGTTCCATTTACCTATATCAAAATTAGGTTCCAGGAAATTAAATGGGGTATCTGTATGAGTATCAATTGATACAATCTCTGCATGTATTTCATCTAATTTTTTATTTAAATCTTGTTCGCATGAAATAAGTGCTAATAGCATTATTAAAATGCCTAGAGTTCTTTTTAACATTGTCATTTTATAGAGTTTTTTTGAGTATATAGATTCTTAGACGAAAAGAATTTGAAAATGTTTAATTTCTTAATTTGAAAAGTATAGATTCCGGTTAATTATTTCATATTCAGATTAATAACGTTTTCCATCATTGCGAACCATAGGAACAAAACGAACCGGAGCAACAACTTTTTTTATTAGTTTTCCCTTTTGCTTTTCAAAAAGAACAAGCTCTTGTACCATACTCCCTCCTAGTGGAATTATCATTTTCCCACCTTCTTTAAGCTGTATTTCAAGGGGTTTTGGTATATTGGCAGGCGCACAAGTAACAATAATAGCATCGTAAGGTGCAAATTCTTCCCAACCTTTATAACCATCGCCAATTTTAGATTGTACGTTAGTGTACTCCAATTTATTAAGTAAATTTTTTGCTTGTAAGCCTAATGATTCTATAATTTCAATAGTATAAACTTCATTTACAATTTCTGCCAGAATTGCTGCTTGATAACCAGATCCGGTTCCTATTTCAAGAACTTTCATGTTTTCATTCAAATCAAGTGTTTCGGTCATTAACGCAACTATATATGGTTGTGAAATGGTCTGGCCTTCACCGATTGGTAATGGCCTGTCTTCATAAGCCATTCGCTCTTGGTTTTTTGGTACAAATAAATGCCTTTTCACTTTATTCATTGCTTGAATGACTTTCTGATCTTTAATTCCGCGGGCAACTATTTGTTCATGAACCATTCTTTGACGAATTTTCTCATACTTATCCGAGAAGTTGTCCATCGAATTAAAAGATGAAAAGATTATGGCTACTGTTACAAGTATAACCGACAATGCTTTTTTATATATTATTGAATAAACCTGCATAAATTCTATTTAAATAAAATTTTACTAAAGTTAGAAAATAAAATATTTTAATCATACTTATTAACATATATTACTAAAGAGTAACAAATTTACTACTCTTTTTATTACTACCATAGTCTCTCAGGATATTCACCTGCAAGTGTAAGATTCTTTATTTTTTCAATAACAAAAGGTTTATCTTCTTTATATGTAACACCAAACCATTGATCAGTGGCTTCCAGAACTTTTACTGTTGCAAGCTTATTATTTATTTGATGACTAACAATACTTGGTATATAATATTCTGATTTTAAATTTGAAATATTATCAGTAATGAAGCTTTTAAATTCAGATTCTAACTCAGGGAAAACGTCAGGTGTAAAAGCCCAAAAATTCATTGATACAAAAACTTCACCATCAAGCTCTAAATCATTGCCATTATCATCGGCAATAATTTTACCATTCTTCCGTCCTATTTTAGTTCTTTCGGTAACTTCAATTAATTCATTCTTATCGTTAATCTTACAAACGCCCCTTGAAACTTCGCCAAATTCAGATAGTGTATTTTTCAATAAGTAACCCGCCATACAGTTTTTACCTTTTAGATTAGCTTGTTTACTTCTCATATAATCTGCTACAACTTTAAAAGCACTTTTGCCATAAAAATCATCAGCATTAATAACAACAAAAGGCTCGTTTATTACATCCTTTGCCATTAATACAGCATGTCCGGTTCCCCAAGGTTTAACACGTTCGGCAGGTAATTCAACTCCTTCGGGTATATTATGCAATTCCTGGAATACATATTCAATCTGAATTTTTTTACTGTATTTATCAAAAAGCAATTCCTTCATTTCTTTTTCAATATCCCGACGAATAATAAAAACGATTTTATTAAAACCTGCTTCAATTGCATCGTAAACAGAATAATCAATAATAGTTTCTCCACTTGGGCCGACTTGATCCAGTTGTTTCAAACCGCCGTAACGACTTCCCATTCCTGCTGCTAATACTAATAATGTTAAATCCATTTTTTTTTTATTATTAATTAAATGTTAGATGATCAAAGTTAATTTAGTTTTAGAAATTTACAATATATTAGTATTGAGATTTGAGTATCAAGACAAAGGTTAATTGTAACGTTTTAACTCATTATTAATTTGCGTCGTGTTAAAATAGGTTGACATATTTTAGCACGAGACATTTTTCATTTTTAATTACTAATTCTCTGATTATTTACAACATACTTCGACTAGCTCAGTATGACATCTTGATACTTGTGTCTCATCATCTCATATCTAAAAAACCTAGTTTACTCTTAATTTATTAAATAATTTAAATAAGAAATAAGTTCCTATACCTGCAATCGTTAGTAATATAAAACCATAAAGGGTTTCGCCGTAAACAAAGTTCCCAATTGCAAATAAACTTGAGTATATCACAATACAACCGATAAATACCAACAAAATTTGCGTTGGCATTTCCCATGGTTTACCCAATTCTTTTTCATTTATTATATCACCATCTTTTACAGCTTCTGAAACAACTTTCTTCCAACCGGGACCTCCAGGGTTTGTAAGTCTATAAAAATCTCTTAAAACCTGTTTATTTTCCGGTTTAGTTACTAAGGTTGTTATAATCCAAATAATAGATGTTATCGTTACTGCATAGAGGAGTTTCATAGTAAATCCATCTAATACTTTTGTTGCGATAGATTCATCATCAACAAAAAAGACTAAAACAACAGCAACAATTGTTGCTCCTATCATTGCAACAATCTCTGTCCAGGCATTGATCCTCCACCAAAACCATCGCAATAGGTAAATAGCACCGGAACCCGCTCCGGAAAGAATAAGAATATTAAATGCCTGTGTGGCGTTGTTTAAAAAGAATAAAGCAACAACAGCAGCTAAAATCATTAAAACTAGAGTTGAGATTCGAGCCATTAACACAAGTTCCTTTTCTGATGCATTTGGGCGAGCAAATCGCTTATAAAAATCATTAACAATATACGATGATCCCCAATTTAAATGCGTGCCAATTGTTGACATATAAGCTGCTATAAGCGAAGCAACCACTAATCCTAACCAACCAGGATTTAATTTTGATAACATTACAGGATAAGCAATATCATCTTTTAAATAAGTAGGATCAATATTAGGGAACTCAGCTTTTATTGATGCTAAGTCAGGATATATAATCATTGAAGCCAATGCAACAATAATCCATGGCCACGGTCGTAATGCGTAATGTGCAAAATTAAAAAACAGTGTTGCGCCTATTGCATTTTTTTCATCTTTTGCAGCTAACATACGTTGAGCAATATAGCCACCTCCGCCAGGTTCAGCTCCAGGATACCAAACGCTCCACCATTGTACAGCAATTGGAATAATTAATAATGGTACATAAATGGAAGGATCAGAGAAATCAGGTATAAATTTAACTGAATCGCCAAGTTGGCTTAACATTCCTTGCATTCCTCCAATAGCAAGTATTTCAGGCTGGCGCATGGCAACAATAGCAGCATATACTGCTCCGGCCATTGCAATTGAATACTGAAAAAAGTCAGCCCAAATAACACCTTTTAAACCTCCCAATCCGGCATATAAAACGACAGTTGCTGATGCAATTACAACAGTTATCCACGGATCCAATCCAAACATTACTGCTCCAATTTTAATTGCAGCAAGTGTTACAGATCCCATTATTAAAACATTAAAAAACAGACCTAAATAAATTGATCTAAATCCACGTAAAAATGCCGCAGGTTTTCCTCCATAACGTTTTTCATAAAATTCCAGGTCAGTTACTACATTTGAGCGACGCCAAAGCTTAGCATAAATGAAAACTGTAACCATTCCTGTTATTAGAAATGCCCACCAAGCCCAATTTTTTGCAACGCCATTTTCGCGAACCATACCGGTAACAAGGTTTGGTGTATCAGCAGAAAAGGTGCAAGCAACCATTGAAACACCAAGTAACCACCATGGCATACCACGTCCACCTAAAAAGAATTCCGAAGTATTTTTACCTGCTGTTCGGGAAGCAACCCAGCCTATAGATAATACAATAACAAAGAAAACGGCTATGATTATCCAATCGATATTATTTAAAATCATTTCTTAGCTTTAATTTAAAATGCTAAGAAAACGTTTTATTTTGAAATAAAATAACAAGTATACTATGTTTTATTAACTGCTTTAGATTAGTGAAATTTGAAATAGATATTAACCTGAGTTCGACGTAATACATTTGCTTAAACTTCTATTTGCCAGACGCTTGTTGATTTCATGTTAAAAAGTATCAAGTATCAAGCCCCAAGTATCAAGAAATAGATTATTTTGTCTT
>JAQIBH010000143.1 GCA_027859205.1 Bacteroidales bacterium
AATATTTTCTCCTTTCTTTATTTTTATTTTTGAATATGGAGAATTTATTGTAAGATTTTTATTGGCAATCAAATGCATTTCTATTCTTGATTTCTTTTGGTTAAAAAAAGCTTCATGATCAAAATCATTGATATTAAAATCAGAATCAATAATATCATTAATAACATTCAAAATATTTTTATTAAAATCGGCTGTTACATCCTGTGAGTCGTTATACGCATCATGCAAAATATTAGCGGGTTTAACTAAATCAATACCTAATAAAAAGCTATCGCCACGATTCATATTAGAACTTAAGTTTCTTAAAAAATCATTGGTTATAGTTTCGGTAAAATTGCCTAAAGTACTTCCTAAAAGGCAAATCATTCTTTTTTTTGTTGCAGGAATTAATTCAAGTTGATTAATAAAATCGGCAACTAAACCTTTGACTGATAAATTTGGGAATGCTTTAATTAAATTCTGCGCCGACTCAATTATAGCTGATTTACTAACATCAACAGGAATATATTTAATAGTATTTAGATTTTCATTTGGAATTGAATTTAATAAAATGCTAATTTTTGAGCAATCGCCACTACCAAGTTCAACAATATCGATATGTCTGAGCTTATGCATTAAAGCAGGAGCTATTTTTGTTAGAATCTTCTTTTCAGTTCTTGTAGGATAGTATTCCGGCAATAGAGTTATATCTTCGAAAAGCTCGGAGCCTTTCTCATCATAAAAATACTTGCTTGAAATGTACTTTTGTTTTGAAGTCAGTCCTGCGATAATTTCGTTTCGGATATTATCTATACCTAAGTTGTTAAAATGATTTGTGATTTTTATTTGGTGAATATCAATTACTTCTGTGTCGATAAAACTCATGAAAGCAGATTTTAATAAATTCTTAACTCGTTTACTTTTATGTAAAACAAAAAAGTATTGGATTTTTTAATACTTACTTTTTTTGAAAAATAGTAGTATAAAAAATACTATATGCAAAACTGCCATTAGTTATTTTACAAATTTGATTTAGACAATTTAGTGGTTAAATTTTACAAAAAAAAATTGATTGCTTATCAAACTCAAAATAGATTAACATTTATCAGATAAAATATAAATTTTATGGCCCTTTTTATTTAATTTTTAGTAACTTTATTATAACATTCTAAAACATAATACTATGGATCAAAACCTTATTAGCCTGAAATTATCTGAACATCAGAATAAAAAAGTAATATTATTAAAGTTTAATTTTAACGAAGAAATAAAAAATGCTGTTACGGAAATTCCAGAATGCAAATGGAGTGATACCAAAAAGACATTTTATATAACTTACAGAACAGATTACAAACAATATTTGCTAAAATTTATCGATGAGAAGTATTTTAAAAAATCTGGACAAGAAATAAAGAAATTTTCTAAAGCGGTACGTCCAAAAGAGAAACTTGATATAAAAGATAATAAATCTTCCGTTTGGTTAGGTCAGTTTAAACAATATTTAGAAAACAAACGCTACAGTAAAAGTACCATTGATAATTACAGTTCACATGTAAATCATTTTTTGAATTATTTTAGAGGTAATAATCCGGAGGATATAACAAATGAAGATATCAATAAATATGTTCACGAATTTATTATCAGAGGACAACGATCTGCATCGTTTCAAAGTGTTGCTATTAGTGCATTGAAAAAGTTTTTTAGTATTGTACAAAACGTGTATATCGATATCGATGAGTTTGAAAGACCAAAAAAAGGAGGACATTTACCTCAAGTTTTTAATCAGAAGGAGATAAAACGATTATTAGATTCGCCAAGTAACATAAAACACAGACTAATTTTATCAATCATATATTCTTCGGGATTACGATTAAGCGAATCTGTGAATTTAAAATTAAGTGATATTGATACTCGGCGTAAGTTAATATGTATACGTCAATCGAAGGGTAAAAAGGATCGATATTCCTTACTATCGGAAAGTATAATTCCTTTATTAAAATTATATTATAATACTTACAAGCCCAACGTATGGTTATTTGAAAATAACGAAGGTGGTAAATATAGCAAGTCGAGTGTTCAAAAGATTTTTCATAAAGCAAAGGCTATAGCTAGGATTAGAAAATATGGAGGTGTTCACACCTTGCGTCATAGTTTTGCGACTCATTTATTAGATAAGGGAACAGATTTAAGGTATATTCAGGAACTATTAGGGCATCGAAGTTCGAAAACAACAGAGATTTACACACATGTTACCAAAAGAGATATTGGAAAAATAATTAGTCCACTTGATCAATTGGATATTGATACAGATTAACTATTTTAGCTAATATTTTAATAAATAAAAGTATGCAGTTTTATATTTATCACTATTTAACACGTTCATTGGTTTTTATGGGGGATTCATGCAGTTCCACCTTATCCTCACATATACATTTAGATGGAACTCCATACCACTTAAGAACTAGTTACAAATAATGCGTAAAAAAATCCAAATTCAACTAACTTCATCTCATTTTGACAAAGAAATAATTAATGAAAAATTGTCTCGGTATGACAACGAATTTCTTTTAATTAATTGGTTCAGTTTTTAATGACAAAAAAACATTTTTTTGCCTGCGCTCTTTTGCACTGTCGTGCAATTTGAAAAAAACCAACCACACTTTTAAACATTTTTACTCCACTCCGTTGCATAAAAGAGTTTAAATTTTGCCTTTTTCTTCATTTGTTTTGTTTTCAACGTTAAGTATATGAAAAGTAGACGATTGCGTAGTAAATCACTATCCAGTTACACAAAGATTGGAGCGGGCTACAACCCTTTATATTACTACTATATCACCTATTTTTTATATACATTGTTATGGGCTAGTTTTCGTGTTTTTCAGTTTAATTAATCCTTAATAATTTATCTTTCCAACTCTCAGGAATATCATTATATCCAAATACTTTTAAGTTTGCATTAAGTATTACACGTTATTTATCATCCTGTTATTGAAGAATATACCATCTGCTTAATTTTTGAGAAGATATTTTTCCATACTTGTCAAGTGCAATCAGATTATCTTCAAACACAAAAGGGAATGGTTCTTTGTATTCAACATTTTCTGCTTGTCCATTTTCACCACAATCAGGAATTCCCTCTACTTTCATTACTTTTAGTCCTGCATCGTTAAAAAGGTCAAATCTAACTATATACTGCAAATCTTTAAATGGTTTTTTCCCAATTCTAGCAGGGGTATATTTTGCTTTGCCAGTTATTTTGATACCACCATACTCATCTGATGCTCCTTCTATTTTTTCCATATTACTTTCAATCACTTCAACTTTGCCGTATTTTAAAAACCTTTTTGCCATTACTCTTGCTGATGGTGTTTCTACAGGTATTTGTGCATTTACTTCTAATGTAGTACAAACAAAAAACATTACTATTGCGAATAATGTTATACTTTTTAAAACATTTTTACTTTTCATAATTTTTCTCCTTATTTAATTTTCTTATTCATAAAACTTTTCAGCCTTAAGCCGTTTTTTATAGTGGTTTCTGGTCTCCATTATTTTTAAAATTTATGATTGTCACTCAAGGTGGTCAGCCTTTTTTTCGACTGCTGTGTCTTTTTTGAAACTTGCCCATAACCATTGTGTATACTCTATTGTTTATATATTTCTTATATCATTAATCATAATTCTCTTTTTAACATAAAATATTATTCTACTGTTAACTTCAACATTAAAATTTCTTACAAGTTATAACATATTGTGTCAAGTAACAAAAAAACACATAGGAATATTTGTAAGAAAGCAATTGCCAAAATC
>JAQIBH010000181.1 GCA_027859205.1 Bacteroidales bacterium
GCGTTAAGCTCAAAACCCAGAATTAAAGCAATAGAATTAAAATATAACCATAATAAAATAACCATAATTGTTCCAATAGAACCATATAATTTGTTGTATTGTCCAAAATTATTTACAAAATATGAAAATCCAAGCGAAGTTAAAAGTGCTAAAATTGTTGCTAAAGTGGAGCCAGGTGAAATAAATTTCCATTGTGATTTTTTAGCAGGAGCAAAATAATATAAGAATGAGATAGAAAAAAAGAATAACGCAATTATAACAATCCATTTACCAGCGTATATTAAATAATAAGTAAGATTCATTTTTAGTATTCCGATCTCAACCAGTTTTGCTAAAAAGAACTGACCAAAAGTTATTAATAATACTGAAGTAGCGATTAACAAGAATATAGTAAATACTAAAAATGTTGATACAATTCTAATGGCAGTCCAGTTTCTGGTATCGATAGTATGATATGTATTATTGAATGCCTGAATTAAAGCATGAACAGCATTTGTAGAGAACACCAGGCTAGCAAGAGCACCTAAAGAAAACACTCCTATTTTCTTAACCATAACAACTGAAACAAGAGTAGATTCAAAATATTGAAAAGCATTTTGAGGAAAAAAATCTTTTATTAATGCGAGAAGTTCTGTTTGGAGATTTTCTATGGGAATAAAAGGAATTAATGTAAATAAGAATAACATTGTAGGGAAAATTGCTAAAGCAAAATTGAATGCAATTGCAGAAGCTCTTACAGCGAAAAAACCATTCTTTGCACCTGAAATAAAGAATTTAACGACAAAATAAATTGGCACACCATCAAAGCCTGGAATGGAAGCTATTTTGGCTTTAGCTTTGAGATCCTTAAGTTTAGTTCTTAAAAATGAGTCTTTTGTTTTGGGCTCAGACATATTGAACTTTTAGCTAATAATGATAATGTAAATTAAATAGCTTTTAAGCTCATATCCAAACTTTTTATTTGATGTGTTAATGCACCTATCGAAATATAATCTACTCCGCATTCGGCATATTCCCTAATAGTATCTATAGTAATGCCACCTGAAGATTCTGTTTCGTACTTGCCATTTATTAGTTTTACAGCTTCTAACGTTTGGTCATAATTAAAATTGTCGAGCATAATTCTATCGATTTTCCCAATCTTAAGAATCTCTTTTACCTCATTTAGGTTTCTGGCTTCAATTTCGATTTTAATATTTTTTCGATATTTACTAAGATATTCATTGGCTTTTAAAATGGCAGGTTCAATTCCTCCGGCAAAATCAATATGATTATCTTTTAACATAATCATATCATATAAACCCATTCGATGATTTTCTCCTCCTCCAATTTTTACTGCTAGTTTTTCAAGATATCGCATACCTGGTGTAGTTTTACGCGTATCTAAAACTTTAGCTTTTGTTCCTGCAAGTTTGTCAACATAAATACTGGTTGTTGTTGCAATTCCACTCATTCTTTGCATGATATTTAAAGCTAAACGCTCAGCTTGCAATATGGAGTGAGTTTTGCCTTCAACTATAAATGCTATATCACCTAATTGAATTTTATTTCCATCAAATAAAAATTGTTCTATTTTAAGATTAGAATCTATTATATTAAATACTTTTTTTGCAATTTCGATACCGGCAAGAATTCCATCTTGTTTTATAAGTAATTGAGCTTTACCGTTTGCTGTTGTTGGTATGCAAGAAAGAGATGAATGGTCGCCATCACCAATATCCTCGGCTATTGCGTTGTTTATAAATGCATCAAGAATATGATCAGTCATTTTCAGTTTCTATTCTGAGTTGATGAATGAAGGTTTTTTCATCTTTTAATTTAATAAGGAATGTAACCCTAAAAGTACCATTAAAAGTTATTAATTTCCCAATAGCAAATTTTGATTCACCTTTTCCTCCTTGATGGATAAATTCAAAGCTTTTAGGATAGTGATCAGTAAAAAAATTATCGATAATTTGTTGAGCTTGAATTTTGCTGTAAACATCTTCTTTGTCAAGTATAACAAGCTCGATTGTGTTGTTGAAGTATTTTGCAAGTTCTTCGGCGCTTCCAACTTTAAATGCAATAGCAATATCGCGAGGTATTTCCTCATTATATGTAAACGACCCTAAATTAAATATTAAAGAGAATATGATAAATAATGGTACGGCCTTTTTTAAGGTTTTCATTTTTAATCTTCTTAAGTTTGCGATAAATTGCCGCAAAAATCAATCCATAAACTATGCCAATGTAATTTAGTTTGGCATTTATTTTGGGGAAATTATAAAAATTATATGAATAAAAAAACTAGAGTTCAATTATGAAGATTAAACTTTTGTTAATTGGCAAGACCGATTCTGATATTTTAAGCAATGGTGTTGATGATTATTTAAAAAGAATCAAGCATTATATTCCTTTTGAAATGTCTATAATTCCGGATTTAAAAAACACTAAGAACTTATCTGAGAGTCAGCAAAAACAAAAAGAAGGGGAACTTATCCTTAATTTTATAAATCCTGGTGATTTTTTAGTTCTTCTCGATGAAAAAGGCAAAGTATTTACATCGGTCGAGTTTTCAAGATTTATGGAGAAGCAAATGATAGCAGGTTTAAAAAATTTAATTTTTATTGTAGGTGGACCTTATGGTTTTTCTGATGAGGTATATAAAAAATGCAATTCGAAAATATCATTATCAAGAATGACCTTTTCGCATCAAATGGTACGATTAATTTTTGCGGAACAATTATACAGAGCAATGACAATTATTAAAGGCGAACCATATCATCACCAATAAAGTTTAAATAATTTTATTACCTTGTGCTGTCATTGATTTTATAATAGATTATTTATGAAATTTCTTCAAAATATATTTCGTATTAAGTTAATCCTGGGTTTGATTCTTTTTTTAAGCCTTGCCATTCTTTTTGAACAAAAAATTCGTTTTCAACCCAATGAAAATGAAGAATTTGTACATGTTCAAAATGTATTAAAAACAAAAACCGAAAAAGTAGACCGTATTTTAAGTTATATAGAATCAAAATTAGATTCCGTTGCATTGCAAGATTTGTTGTTTGATCAACAAGTAATGTCAAATAATTTATATGAAAGTGAAGGTATTGTCCTTTTAGGATACTCAGGAGATTCTTTGGTATTCTGGACAGACAATTCAATTCCTGTCGAAAATTATTTTGTAAATAATCAACTGTATAACGATGTAGCAAAACTCAAAAACGGATGGTTTGTAATTCGACATAATTATATTGATGATTACGAACTTTTCGGATTAATTCTTATAAAACATGAATATTCTTATCAGAACGAATTTGTAAAAAGCGATTTTTTTTATGAATATGAAATCGATGTTCCTGTTTCCATATCAGTTGATAAATCAAGTGATTATGCTATAAATGATCATGAAAATAATTTCCTGTTTTCATTTAACATAAAGTCAAATCTTGTTTACAATAAAAGCAATGTTCTAATCTCAAGTATATTATATTTCATTTCTATTATCTTGTTGTTTTTTGGGCTAAAAAGTTTAATTTCTAGATTAAAAAGTCGAGGATTAAAAAATATAGGAATATTTGTATTGGCTTTGTTTCTTGTTTTACTTCGATACTTAATGCTGGAGTTCCATTTCCCTCAAGTTTTTAGACAAATGGAGCTGTTTCAACCACAACATTTTGCCATTTCTTTATTTGTACCATCTCTTGGCGATCTTTTATTACATACGATTTTTGTATTCTTTTTATTCTCTGTTTTTTATACAGAATTCAAAATTGATTTATCTGGGAAAAAGGTACTTAATTATGCTGTATCAGCTTTATTAATCTCTCTGTCTTTTGCATTTTTTGTAGCTATATATTACTTTTTTGAGAGTTTAATTTTACATTCAAGTATCTCTTTTAATGTTTATCAGTTTTTCGATTTATCTATATATAGTCTAATAGGATTCGTAATAATAGTTCTTTTGCTTGTTTCCTTTTTTTTATTTATTGATAGATTGTTTGTTTTTTTAAATAATCACATAAAAATTAAAAATTTTATCTTTTTGTTTATTCCTCTTATAATCATTTTAGGATTAATAGTAAATGGACTTTCTATTCGATTTAATTTATTTTCATTTGGATTTTATTGCATAATAATATTAATCATCGCTTACGTAAGGCTTTATAAATATGTATATACGCATCCAATTTTAATAATAATCTTATTGCTTACTGCTTTATATACTGTTGTTTTTATTACAAATATTAGTGAGCAAAAAAGCCAGGACACAAGAAAAGTTCTAGCTTTAAATTTAGCTAATGAGCATGATCAGATTGCTGAAATGCTTTTGGAGGGAATAGAAGAAAAGATAGAAAAGGATTCGGTAATTAGAGATCTATTAACATGGCATCTCCAAAACGAAGGTGCAATTCTGGAACATATACAAATGAATTATTTTAGTGGTTATTTTAGAAAGTATAAACCGCAAATTTCTGTATGTAATCCGAATGATGAATTAACTTTGGAGTTAGAAAATAGTACAGAAATAGTAGAATGTTATCCATTTTTTGATAATTTGTTAAATGTTGATGGAACTCAATTGCAAAATACCAGGTTTTATTTTCTCGATAATCTGGATGGCAGAATAAGTTATATTGGACAATTTATATACAAAAAACCGGAATGGAAACATGAGGTCTCATTATTTATTTCAATAGATTCAAGACTTGTTGATCATGAACTAGGATATCCTGAACTTCTGCTTGATAGTAGGATGAATGGTTCTGCAATACTGAGTGATTATTCCTATTCAAAATATAAAGATGGAAATTTGATGACTCGTTCTGGAGAATTTTCGTATCAGTTAATTTTCCCGGAAACATGGCTTTCTGAAACCGAGTTTTATTTTATTAAAGACTCAAATTATGAGCATCTGATTTATAAAATTGACGATTCCACATTAATTGTTATTAGTAATACAAAACTTCGTTTTATTGATGTATTAGCATCGTTTTCTTACATTTTTGCCTTTTACTACATTCTTTATACATTAGTATTTTTTGTATTAAGCTTCCCCGATAATATTAAAAGATTTAATTATGATTTAAAAAATAAAATTAAATTTTCTATGGTTGGGGTATTATTACTTTCCTTGATTTTCGTTGGGTTTGGAACCATATATTATAATATTAACCAGTTTGAAAAAAACCTTTATGAAAGTATTGGTGAAAAAACTCAATCTGTTTTAATGGAACTGGAGCAGAAGCTGGGAGGAGATTTTGAACTAACCTCTGAAGATTTTGATTATTATACTTATCTGTTAAGGAAGTTTGCTAATGTATTTTATATCGATCTTAATTTATATGATGTAAACGGAAATCTTTTGGCTTCTTCAAGATCTCAGGTTTTTGAAAAAGGTTTAATGGGAAGTAAAATGAATATTGAAGCTTACAGGCAAATGATTATAAATAAAAGTGGAAAATATATTCACAAAGAAACAGTTGGTGAATTAAGCTATTATTCTGCGTACGTTCCTTTTAGAAACGATGAAAAGGAGCTGTTAGCATATTTAAATCTTCCATACTTTACAAAACAAAGTGCCTTAAAAAAAGAAATTTATACAATTGTTGTTGCTGTTGTTAATATCTATTTCTTTTTAATATTGATTTCTGTTATTGTAGCAATTTTTGTTTCAAACAAAATCACAAAACCCTTGCAATTAATTCAAGAAAAATTTAGAGCTATTGATCTGGGAAAGCAAAACGAATCAATTGCTTATTCAAGTAACGATGAAATAGGTGGTTTAATAAAGGAATATAACAGAATGGTAAGTGAGCTTTCCGAAAATGCAGAAAAATTAGCTAAATCGGAACGCGAGTCTGCTTGGCGTGAGATGGCTAAGCAAATTGCTCATGAAATTAAAAATCCTTTAACGCCCATGAAGCTTTCTGTGCAATATATACATAAAGTATGGAAAGAAGGAGTTCCCGATTTTGATAACAGATTGGAGAAATTTACAAATTCCTTAATAAGCCAGATTAATAATTTATCCAAAATTGCCAGTGAATTTTCTAATTTTGCCAACATGCCACGTACAAGTGCCGAGGAAGTTAATATTTTTAATAAATTAACCGATACAATTCATTTATTTGAAAGTACCGAAAATGTTAAATTTGATATTGAATTTAATGATACTGAAGAATTATATGTATATGCAGACAAAGAGCAGTTGCTTATTGTTTTTAGTAATTTAATTAAAAATGGAATACAATCTGTTCCTAAAGAAAGGACTGCTTTAATAAAAATTAGGGTTGAGGCAATAAAAGATTATATAAAAATAAGTATCACCGATAATGGAAAAGGGATTCCTAATGAATTAAAAGAAAAGTTATTTATACCCAACTTTACTACTAAATCAAGCGGAATGGGACTTGGTTTAGCAATTGTTAAAAATATTGTAGAAAATGCGGGTGGTGAAATATGGTATGAAACAACACTGGAGAACCTGTCAAAAGGAGTAGTTGGGGAAACATCCTTTTTTGTTACTTTTCCCATTTATAAACAAAAAAGGTAATTATTTGTATATTTAAGAGTACAAACATAAATACTTTTCATATAAAATAATTGTCTATTATAAGCGTATTTACTGAGTCTTAATTAAATAATAAAAGTTAGCGCATTCATATAAAATATTATATATTTGTTATTAATTGAACTTATATTGAGGAAATTAAAATTTTTAATTTTGAAAAGAACGTTTTTATTTACGATATTTCTTTGTTTTTTCTTCTTAATAGCAAATTGTGCTTATTCTCAAACATCTATTTCTGGTATAATTAACTCATATACTGCGGTTGATTCTATTTATCCAACAAAAGATACCATACAAGTTGCAGATACTGCAGGTTTTAGTATTAATGATACTGTTATGATATACCAGGCAAAAGGAGCTAAACCTTTATTTGATATTACATCTAATCCAAACAATTTTGGATCTGTTTATGCGGATTCGATCTTAAATGCAGGCAATTATGAGTTGATTCTGGTTAAGGAAATTATAGGGGACACAATAGTAGTCTTTAAAGCGAGCCTAAATTATACTTATAATACAGATGATTTGGTTCAACTAATTCAAGTCCCATCTTTCAAAAATGCAAGTATCGATGGTGAACTTAGTTGTGAAGCCTGGAATGATACTACAGGAGGGGTTTTAGCTTTAATGGTAAGCGATACGCTTTTTTTAAATGCCCATATAAATGTAACAGGAAAAGGATTTCGTGGAGCAACACCATTCTTATATGATAGTGTGAGTTTTGGTAGTAATTGTGCATCTTCTGATTCTGCGTTATACGAATCTCAGTATTTTAACGAAAATACAAACACAAGCGCAGGTTTTAAAGGTGAAGGTAATGCTAAATATGATACTACATATAGTAAAGGATTAGGACGCTGGGCAAATGGTGGAGGGGGAGGTAATGCTAGATTTGCCGGAGGTGGAGGAGGTGGAAATGATGGACAAGGAGGACATGGTGGAGAAGAAGATGCTACAATTTGTATTACTACTCCTAACTATTCTGATGTTGATTGGAGTGGATTAGGTGGAAGAGGGGGATTTGGTTTTAAAGCGTTATTAAATGTTATTAATGATTCAACTATTTTTTTTGGTGGAGGTGGTGGTTCCGGAACTTACATTAGTGGATTAAGTCCACCTTTCGGTGGTAATGGAGGCGGGATTGTAATTATTATTGCAAAAGTTATTAAATCAAATGGTGATAGTATTATTGCAAATGGTGCCAATGTAACTGATATAGCTAGCGCTTCAGGATCTGGTGGTGGAGCTGGCGGGACGGTTGTTTTTGACATAGATACAGTAATTGGAAATGTAACTGTATCAACAAAAGGTGGTTTTGGAGGTAGAGTTCAGGTAAACGAAAAATCCGGCCCCGGTGGTGGTGGTGGTGGTGGTCCTGTTTTATATAATAATTCATTGCCAAATGATGATTTTATATGGAAATCTATTGGAGGTGCACCAGGTTATGCGCAGGATTTATTTCCAGCTAGAGAGAAACACGGAGCAACTGCTGGAGACGCTGGAACTGGGAAGCCTTTATTTAACGCACCATTAACTGGATTTCTTTTTAACTCTATTACATCCAATCAAGCAGTATGCATGAATGGCATCCCAGAAATATTATCAGGTACTGAACCCAGAGGTGGAAATGGTATTTTTACATTTCAATGGCAACATTATTCAAAAACTACATCAGGTTGGGATAGCATACCCGGAGCAACAGAAAGAGACTATCAACCATCTGCGTTAAATGACACAGTTTCTTACAGAAGAATTGTAAATTCAGGGAGTATTGACGATTATGGCAATGAAGTAGAAATTATAGTTCAGGATTATGTAAAAACTAATCTTATTTTTATGTCTAATGATTCTATAATTTGCATTGGTAACCCGGCAGATACAATCACAGGAACAGAAGTGAAGCTAAATGATGGAGGTGATAATTTCTACCAATACATTTGGGAATCAAGAACAGACGATGGAACGTGGAGTGAAAAAACTCCATTAAATGATACAACTTTCCTTCCCGAAACAATTTCGGATACGACATTTGTTCGCAGGATTGTAATTTCTGGAGCTTGTAAAGATACTGCTTCATTATATAACCCAATTATTGGATTACCTCAAATATATAATGTGCTTTCAGCAGATCAGGAAATTTGTAAAGGGCAAATTCCCGAAGAAATTGTAGGTGATCCAAGTGGTGGGTTGGGTGCCGGAACTTATTCAGTTTCTTGGGAAGAAAGCACCGATGCTACAAATTGGAGTATTGTTACTGATTCAACCAGAAACTATTTTGCTCCTTCAAATCTAATAGAAACTACATATTA
>JAQIBH010000107.1 GCA_027859205.1 Bacteroidales bacterium
TTGGATTATTGTTATTTTTGTTTCGCCTGAAGAGTCCCATATTTAAAAAGTTTTGTCGAACTCAAAAATACAGGATTCTGAGGGCTTTTTAAAATTCCGACTTTCGGATGCTAGTGAAACTCAACATAAAAAAGCCCCAAATTAGGGGCTTTAAAATTATTATTAATTCAATTACAATTTTAATCTAAACTTCCAACTACTTTTTCGACTTCTTCTAAAATTTCACAAGATTTAACCAGCTCTTTCATAGCTGTATGATCTGGATATAATGGACGATCAATTTCTAGGAAATCAATATATTTCCGAACAATTTCTTTCGCTTTAGTTACACCTTTTCCAAAACCATATTCACGAAAATCTAATGCCTGAGCCGCAGCCATAATTTCAATCCCAAGTATTCCGTAAGCATTATCCATAATTTGGAAATTCTTTATTGCAGTATTCATACCCATAGATACAAAATCTTCTTGATCTGCAGCTGCTGGAATGGATTGAATAGATGCAGGTGCAGAAAGAATTCTTTGCTCAACAATTAAAGTATCGGCAGTATACTGACTTAACATTAAACCCGAGAACATTCCAGCGCCTTTAGTTAAAAAAGCCGGAAGACCAACACTCAATGCAGGGTGATTTAAACGGTTCATTCGGCGTTCCGACATAACACAAACCATTGTAATAGCAGCACCTGCCATATCCATTGGTAATGAAACCGGACTTCCCTGGAAATTAGCTCCTGATAATTGCATGTTTTCTTCTGGGAAGAAAATTGGATTATCTCCTACTCCATTCAATTCTATCTCAACCTGCGAACGAGCCCAACGCAACGAATCACGAGCAGCACCAACTACTTGAGGAGTAGAACGCATTGAATATGCATCCTGGACTTTACACTTTACTTTACCTTCTTTTAAATCGCCGCCTGCAACTAATTTATTAATTGCATTAGCGCTTCGAACAGCGCCTTGAAAACCACGTACTTCGTGTAATTTTGCAGAATACGGCTTCATATTTGCTTTTAATGCTTCTAATGACATTGAAGCAGCAATTTCCGCCTGCTTTATAAAATTATTAGCGTCAACTAAGAAAATGGCACTCATTGCTGTTAAAACATTCGAGCCATTTATTGTTGCCAATCCATCACGAGCTTCTAATCCTGGAATTGGTATTCCAGCTTTATCCATTGCTACTTTACCATCAAGTAACTCACCTTTATAATATGCCTGACCTTCGCCCATTAATAAAAGAGCAATTTGCGACATAGGAGCTAAATCGCCACTAGCACCAACAGATCCTTTTTGACATACAAATGGAGTTACACCTTTGTTAAGCATATCAACCAAAGTTTGTGTAATATCAATACGACAACCTGAATTACCATGAGCATGAACATTGATACGACCTAACATAGCACCACGAACATACTCTATAGGAGCAGGATCGCCAATACCCGCAGCATGATTATAAACTAAATATTTTTGAAAATCTTTTACCTGATCGTCATCTAAAACAACTTCAGAAAATTCACCAATACCAGTATTAACACCATACATTATTTCGTTTGCAACAATTTTCTTCTCAAGCATTGCACGACATATGTTTATTCTTTTAACAGCATCCGGATGAAGCTCAACTTTTCGTCCCAAGCGACCAACCTCAACAATATTTTCGATAGTTAATCCACTACCTGTAACAATTAATTTTTCCATAATAGGTTTAATATTTATTGATTAAATAAAAGGGTTTTCTAAAAATTAAAATATAAGAAAGGATTATTTCAGAACTAAAACATTGAAGTTCTGTTAATTTTGATTAGAAAGTCAAGTATCCAATGTATCATAATTAGAATAATTGATTCACAATTTAAGAAAAGCTATTTTAAGTTCCTAAATTTTTAATATTCTAAACATAATTAATCGGATTATAACATAAAAAAGCGCCCCAATAATTCGAGACGCTTTCTGCAATAGTATTTAATAACAATTAATTATTGTTCAACTATCTCGACACGTCTGTTTTGTGCTTTTCCCTCATCTGTTGAGTTGGAAGCCACAGGAGACAATGATGAAACACCATAAGCATCAAGCTGTTCGCCTTTAACATTGTATTCATTTACTAATCTATCCTTTACAGATTTAGCCCTATTATCCGACAATATTTTATTTTCGGCAAAATCGCCTACATTATCAGTATGCCCAACTATATAAAAACTTTTATCGGTATTGCTGTTTAAAAAATCTGCAATAGATTTAAGACTTGCATGCGATTCTGCTTTTATAACAGATTGTCCTGTTTCAAAATGTATACCATATATAGCAACTGAACCATTATCAAAAATGCTAGTTGAAATATTTTCCGAACTAATCATTTTAGTTTTCTGAGGTTTTGATTCTATAACATCAACCCTTAAAACCGGATAACTCCACCAACCCTGAGCAATATAAACACATACATAAACATCCATCTCATCAACATGTTTTTTTGCTGAGAGATAATTCTTGAAATTTCTGGAACCGAATGCGTGAACTATATTATCATCGCCAAATTCAAATTTATTTAAACCAGTATAGAAAGCTGCCATTCCGCTTCCACATTCTCCTCCTTTACATGATAAAAGTATTTCAAATCCTTTTTCTTTTAGAAATTCAGTATAATTGTAGATAATTCCAAAGGCATTATTCTCTCCTCTGTATTTATAAGTTGTGAAAGCTGTTTTTCCTATAAGCTTAATGCTTGAAACAAGTTTCCCTTCTTTTGTCGGGCCTGTAATTACAGTATATTCACTTATATTGCTATTGTTTTTTTCCCATAACTCAGCACCATCTAATTTTGCTGTATAAGAAATTTTTGCTTTTTGCTCTTTTATTGATTCTGCTTCGATAATATCTTGTGTTATTAATGTAGTATTATCAAAACCCGAAATATATATTGCTACAAAAATATTTTTCCCTTCTTTATTAATTTTGCCGGCAATAAAACTATGATCCTTTCCTTTTGTAACATATTTAAACCCAAATTTTGAATTTCCTAAATCACTATAATATTTGCTGCAAAATGAACCTGATGAAATATCCATATCACTTCCTTTTTTAGAAAAAATAACTTCAAATCCTGAATTTTCAAGCTTATTCTCATACATTTTCAATAAATAAGCAGGGTTATTATCGGGGCTTACATTGTATTGATACCTAATTATTTTTCCTTCGAGTTTTGTATAAGCGTCCCATTGTAGATTGTTGTTAGCAGAATTAACAGGTAATTTATATTCTTCCCATTTAGTAATATTTTCATATACTTTCTCGGCTCCTTCAAAACGACTTAAAAGAGGATAATCCTTTTCTTGTTCCTTTTTTGTCTTTTCCTGCTCTTCTTGTTCTTTTATTGCTTTTTCCTGATCTTCCTTTTCCTTTTTTGATTTATTGATCTCTTTTGAAGCTCGATTTAATGCTCCTGAAACATTAATTTGTGCATACAATGTAGGAGAAATAGTAATTAATAATCCTAAAATTAATAGTAAACTAAATTTTCTCATAATACTTTTCCTTTAAATTTTATTATTTAATGTTATTATCACCATATAAATTGAAGTCACAAGTTAGCAAAAGCTATTTTAAGTTCCAAAAAAAAATGAAGGGTTAATTCTAAACAAAAAAACGCTTCAATATTGAGGCGCTTCTTATTTTATAAAACCTAACAGGTTTTTGAAACCTGTTAGGTCTGCATACTTATACTTACTATCCTATTTTTCCTGCAAATCAAGTTCAACTTCTTGTAAATATTCAACTGAAAGAGCTATATCATCATACATGGTTTTATCTTCATCGATAAATTTTACTTTTTTACGGTAATCAGTCACAAATTTTTCAATAAATGGCGATGATTTTGCGGGGCGTTGAAATTCTAAAGCTTGTGCCGCATTAAATAATTCAATCGCCAAAATTCTTTCTAAATTTTGTGCAACCTGGTAAGCTTTAGTTGCAGCATTTGCACCCATACTTACATGATCTTCTTGGCCCTGTGATGATTCAATAGTGTCAACCGATGCAGGAGTACACAATTGTTTATTTCTACTTACAATTGAAGCTGCTGTATATTGAGGAATCATAAAACCACTATTTAATCCTGGATTTGCAACTAGGAAAGGTGGAAGTCCACGTTTCCCTGCAAGTAACTGGTATGTTCTACGTTCAGATATGCTTCCCAATTCGGCCATTGCAATACATAAATTATCTAATGCTAATGCCAATGGTTGACCATGAAAGTTTCCTGCAGAAATAATTAAATCTTCATCCGGAAAAATGGTTGGATTGTCTGTTACTGCATTAATCTCGTTATTAAAAACATACGAAACATAATTTATTGAATCTTTGGAAGCTCCATGTACCTGAGGAATACATCGGAACGAATAAGGATCCTGAACATGGACCTTTGGGCGATTTATTAACTCGCTCCCATTTAACAAGAAACGTATTCTGCTAGCAGTTTTTATTTGTCCTTTATGATGACGTATTTGTTGAACAGAATCATGAAATGGTTCAATTCTACCGTCGAAAGCATCCAAAGAAATAGCACCTATTACATCAGCCAATTGAGACAATTTCCACACTTTTAAGGTTAAATTTACACCATGTGCACTCATAAACTGAGTTCCATTTAATAATGCCAAGCCTTCTTTTGATCTTAATCCAATTGGTTCCCACTTCATTTTTTTTAATAAATCAGAACCCGACAATCTTTCTCCGTTATAATTTACCTCGCCCATTCCAATCATTGGTAAACACATATGAGCCAATGGAGATAAATCTCCGGAAGCACCTAATGAACCATACTGATATACAACCGGTAAAATATCATTATTGAAAAAATCTATTAAGCGTTCCACTGTTGTTAACTGAACACCCGAATGGCCATAAGATACCGACTGAATCTTTAATAAGATCATAATTTTAACGATCTCTAGGGATATTTCGTCGCCAGTTCCACAAGCATGTGACATAACCAGATTTTTTTGAAGTTTTCCTAAATCTTCACGAGAGATTTTTACATCATACAAAGCTCCAAATCCAGTATTGATTCCATAAATAGGATCATCATTACTAGCCATTTTTTGATCAAGATATTCACGACACTTTATGATATTGTTTTTTGATTGCTCAGATAGAGCCAAGGTAAATCCTTCATTAAGAATTTGATCAATTCGTTCGAAAGTTAATTGATCATTTGATATATAATGTACTTTCCCCATGTTTAATGTATATTAAATATGAAATTATTATTTTATAAATTATTTCTTAAAAAAACTAGGTGCTTAGCAGAATTACTTGCAAAGTAGGATCTCTTTATAAAAACTACTGAAAAATCTATAAAAGATAGCCGCATAGCACCTTCTTCTAAATTATCCAAAATCAATAAATAATTGATTAATAAATAAATGAAATATTACCATTCTGGTTCAAGGAAATCGGATGTCCCCCACAACAACCAAAATTGGTCGCTTAAATCTAGTTTTAATGAATATTCGATTTTTTGATTCCATTTTTAAGATAACTTTTGAAGTAGTTCTTCGAATATCATTTCGGACTGATCTCCATTGATCATATCTTTAAGGGTTAGAATTCCTTTTTCCATTTCACTTTCTCCAACCAAAATAACAAAAGGTATATTTTTGTTATTAGCATATGTCATCTGCTTTTTAATTTTTGCAGAATCGGGAAAGATTTCGGAATTTATTCCATTCTCTCTTAGTTTTTGCAGCAATGGAAGACAATATTTTTCTTCCTTTTCACCAAAGTTTACAAACATTACTTTGGTTGAAGCAACAATTTCATTTGGGAAAATATTTAATTGCTCCATTACATCGTAAATACGATCGGCACCAAAAGAGATTCCAATACCAGAAACATCTTTTAATCCAAACACTCCAGTTAAATCATCATAACGACCTCCTCCACATAAACTTCCCATTGCCACATCTTTGGCCTTAACTTCGAAAATCGCACCAGTATAATAGTTTAAACCACGAGCAAGAGTTAAGTCTAACTCCAATTCAATGTTTAAAGGAAGAGTTTCAAAATAATTTAAAACTGTTTCAACTTCTTCAATTCCTCTTAATCCAGTTTCTGAATCTATTAACATTCTCTTCAAAAAAAGAATCTTATGTTTATTATCTTGATCTATTACATTTATTACACTAAATATATCTTCTATTTGAGATTCAGAAAAGCCTGATTTAATTAACTCATTTTTTACTCCCTCACTACCGATCTTATCCCATTTATCCAATGCAACTGTAAATTCAATAAACTTGTCTTTAGCATTAATAGTCTCAGCAATTCCTAGTAATATTTTTCTATTGTTAAGTTTAATTTCAGCGTTAACATTTAGCTTTTGAAAAATCTGATCTATTATCTGAATAAGTTCAACCTCGTTTAAAAGAGAATTGCTTCCAATAACATCAACGTCGCACTGATAAAACTCTCGGTAACGTCCTTTTTGGGGTCTGTCTGCACGCCAAACCGGTTGAATTTGATACCGCTTAAAAGGAAAGGTTATTTCGTTTAAATGCTGCACAACAAAACGGGCAAAAGGAACTGTTAAATCGTAACGCAGTCCTTTTTCTGAAATTTCTGATGTAAGCTTAGTTGATTCTGCTTTTGTTAAATCTGATTTTACTTTTGAGAGATAATCACCAGAGTTTAAGACTTTAAAAAGTAACTTATCGCCTTCTTCGCCATACTTTCCCATTAAAGTTGTGAGATTCTCCATTGATGGAGTTTCAATTGGCAAATAACCAAATCGTTTAAACACCTCTTTAATAGTATCAAAAATAAAATTTCGTTTCACCATTTCAACAGGAGAAAAATCACGAGTACCTTTTGGAACAGATGGTTTTTGTACAGCCATTTTTGTTCTTTATTAAAATTAATTTCTGCAAATATAGAATAAAAATAAAGTGTTCTAAAATGAAAGTCTTAGAATGGTACAAAAAAAAAACATAAAAAAAGGATGACATGTGCCATCCTTTTTAGTGAAATATCTAAACTATTTCTTTTTGGTCAATTTCTTAAAATCTTTATCTAAAATACCGTCAAAGTTCTTACCTTTTTCTACCCAGTGGTAATTAAAATAATAGAAATTTGCATCTTTTGCTCCAATAATTATTTTATAACATCGCGCTCTTAATCGAGTGCCTAATGGACCAACTTTATGTAGGTAAACTACATTCTCATCACGATTTGTTATTGCTTCTTCAATCTCATTGCGAGTAACAAATTTCACTTTATAAGGATAAATCTTCTTAATCTTAGATTCGGTATTAATATTTGGTGCAACCTCATCCTTTACCAAATAAAGAGTTTTTTGTTTAATGTCTTTTGTGTTTTCATTATAATACTGGAAAATATTTTTCTTTATCATATCTGGATTTTCTTTCATATTTTGAATATGAGTTTGTAAAAATCTTACTAAAGATTCCATTTTATACACCCAAAATTCCTCGTCTACCTCCTTATACGATAATGGTATAGATGCAATATCCGGTAATTCTTCAAAGCTATCAAGACCTTCTTTACCAATGAAAATGTGCAAGAAATTATATCTCACCTTTGTTTTATCATTTTGGAATATAACTTGAGTCATCATTAGAAATGATTTATTAGGATCATTGTACATTTCTTCAAATTGTTTATATGAGATAAATTCATAATCTGTCAATGTCCATGTTTTTTTAACTGCGTCTTGAATTTTAAAATTATATTCAGCAATTGGGTTCGTTTCTAATACAACATAAAGTTTCGAATTTAAAAACTGGTTTAAGTCTGTTTCTGTTGGAAGATACTCCTGTGCTGTTGTAGAAAGTGCTACAACTCCAATAATAAAAACTAAAATTAATTTTCTCATATGCTTAAATTTAAATTGTTTATGAATTAAAATATACCTGTATATAAAATTACAAATGATATGCTAACAAAATTATAAATACTAACACATCATTTAATAACTGTAGATTGTTCCATAAATTAATATAATTATCATAAATTAATTAAAAAATTTGTATATTTAATTTTCAATGAAGTATTATATAGTATATTTCAGTAAATTTACAAAAATAATTCCATAACGTGCACAATTTCTCCTAAACTAAAAGCTTAATCGGCTATGAATTTTATAGAAAGAATATTCCAAATTTGTACATTAAATAACGATAAAATAGATCCTGATAGTGATAATTTTTATAATGCCATTATTTTTAACTTTTTTAGTTTTATGGCACTAATTTTACTTATTGTATTTATTTCAGTAAATGTTTATCTAAAAAATTCCTATCTATTTATAATTCTGGCATCTTTATTTATAGCTATAACTATTAATTTAGTGCTATTTTGGAAAAAATATAATAGTATTTTAGCATCAACTATCTTGTCTGCTTTACTCTCTATATTTTTGCTGTGGTTATTGTACTCTGGCATTGTTAACAACCAGGGTGTCATACTTATAACGCTTTTTCCTGTATTAAACATTTACTTACTTGGAAAGAAAAGAGGAAATATTTTTTCATTGATATTTTTTGCTTTGTCTGGAATTGCAATTTTATTACCGCGCATTTTTAGCTTCCAATTAGTATTTTCATTGACAAACCAGGTTCTTTTTGTGCTTTTATATTTTGTTTTTTTAATATTCTTAAATATCCAAGAGAAAATTAGTAAGCTTCGATTTGAGACAATTCAAAGTAAAATAAAGAAAGCAAAGCAAGAAACATTGGCTAAAGAGGAATTTATTTCAAAGATTTCACATCAAATAAGAACCCCTTTAAATAATTTGGTTGTTGTAACTAATATTGTTAATAATTTTGATTTAGACGAAAAACAAAAGGACTTAATTGATACTATTCAAGCATCAACAAATAATTTAGTAAATGTTGTAAATAACATTGCAGAAATATCAAATGTTGATTTGCTTCAAAGTAAAGATTATAATCAAAACTTTAATCTTGAAGTTACTGTAAAAAACACAATAGACTTATTTCATGAAGAAAATTCTGATGATTTACAATTCCCAGTTGAAATATCAGAAGATATAAACTTTATGGTTTTTGGAGATCCTGTAAAAATCAAGCAAGTTTATTTAAATCTTATTGAAACTATCCTTAAAAAAACAAAAGCTGGGAAGAAGACTATTGATATAAAAATTAAAAAGTTAAGTGAATCAAATAATATCGTTGAAATACTTTTTAATTTTTCGACTGTAGATATGGAACAAGTTTCTGAAATCACTAAAATTCTAAATACAGAAAAAAATAAGAAAGACCGAAATGCGGCTATTGCAAAATTATTAGAATGTACTATTGGAATGCGAATAATTGAAACATTAGGAGGTTCAGTTGATTTTAATTTATCACCATATATATTTGAATGTAACTTTATTTTGAAATTCAAAAAAGGAGAATCATTAATTATTAAAAAAGAGGAATCGAAGGAATTTGCTTTGCCAGAAATTAAATCTGAAGGAAAAGTCAATTTGAAAGATTCTAATATTCTTTTAGTAGAAGATAATTTAATAAATCAAAAAATTGTTCTCTTAAGTTTGAAAAAAACTGTTAATTCGGTTGAGGTAGCTAACAATGGAAAAGAAGCATTAGACAAGTTTGGATCGGCCAAATTTGATGTTATTTTAATGGATATACAAATGCCTATAATGAATGGTATTGTTACAACTAAAAAGATTCGAAGCATTGAAAAAAGCACAAATACACGTACTCCGATTATAGCTATAACAGCGAATGCGTTATTGGGTGATAAGGAAGAGTGCTTAGCTGCCGGAATGGACGATTATATTAGCAAGCCATTTCAGATTGAAACCTTGATTACTAAAATGGAGCAGCAGCTTGCGTAACATAAACCAGATCGTTATTAAAGTAAATAACCCTGATCCAATAGTTTATTCAAAATAAGATAAGTAATAATATTATCTTCATTTCATACTTCACATATACATTCAAAAAAAATAGAATCTCCTGGACTTTATAATATCATTTTTCTTGAAATAAATGTTATTTATGGTTTTTGTAAAGCCTGAGGTTTAGATTGCAGTTTCTTAACAATATTTGTTAAAACTTAAATCAATGAAATTCAAGTTATTCCAACTCTGGTTTAATCCCCAATATAAGAACATCATCAACCTGTTCAAGTTCACCTTTCCAATCTTCAAAACTTCGATCAAAATAGGTTAATTGTTGATCGAGAGGCAATTTATGAATTGTAAGGAGTAAGTGCCTAAATCTACGGTATTTAAATTTTTTCCCTTCCGGTCCACCAAACTGATCGGCATAGCCATCGGAAAATATATAAAAGATATCCTCTTTTTGAAGTTTTATTCGAGTTTTTGTTATTTCATTACTTTCTCCTTCAGCTAATAACCCTACTGAAAATCGATCACCACGAATTTCTTCTAGCTTGTTATTCCTAATTAAATATAATGGACGAAATGCCCCTGAAAATTCGATCTCCGCTTTCTTTTTGTCTATTATACAAAGTGCAATGTCCATCCCATCCTTAATTCTCACTTTTTCAGTTGCTTTCCCAAAGGTTGTAGCAACTCCATCATTCAAATAACGTAAAATCTGATCTGGCTCTTCAATTCCTTGATCATCGGTTATATTTCTTAAAAGCTCAAACCCAATAATTGACATAAATGCACCGGGTACACCATGACCCGTACAATCGACAACAGCAACAAAAACTTTATCCTTCTTTTCATTAATCCAGTAAAAATCGCCACTTACAATATCTTTTGGTTTATACAAAATAAATGAACCAGGCAGAATCTTTTTAAACTGTTTCATAGATGGCATTAGAGCTTCCTGGATTCGTTTTGCATAAATAATACTATCAGTAATGCTTTTATTTTTTATTGACAATTCTTCTTTTTGCTTTGCAATTTGCTTTGCTATTAACTCTTTTTCTTTCAACACCTGATTTGACTTTCTTAAACTTCTTGTTCTATATCGAAAAATCCAAACGATAAGACCAAGAAAAATAAACATATAAACGAAATATGCCAAATTCGTATTCCAAACTGGAGTTTTAACAATAATTTTTAAGCTTACCCCTTCCTCATTCCAAACATCCTCACTATTTGAACCCTTAACTCTAAATGTGTATTTTCCCGGAGGTAAGTTAGAAAAAGTTGCGTATCTTCTATTTCCTAGGTTAATCCACTCTTCTTCAATGCCTTCGAGCTTATATGCATAGTTGTTTTTTTCGGGATCTGTAAAATCTAATGCAGCAAATTCAATTGTAATTAAACTATTTTTATATGATAATTCTATTTGACTATTTTCACCTATTACTTTTTTTTGTATAGCCCTTTCAGATTGTACTTCAACAGAAGTAATTACGATATTTGGAATCCTTGTATCTTTTACTATCGAATCTGGATAAAAAGAATTGTATCCGACGATACCACCAAAAAATAATTCTCCAGTTTTTGATTTAAATGCCGCACCAAGATTAAATTCATAACCTTGTAGCCCATCACTAACATCAAAATTATTAAAACTCTCAGTCTTGGGGTTAAACTTAGAAATTCCTTTATTCGTACTCATCCATAAATTCCCTGAATCGTCAGATAAAATAGAATAAACAGTATTGTTAGATAAACCATCCTTTTCTGTAAAAGCTTTTATTTTCCTTGATTCTAAATCGAATTTATTTAATCCTGCTTTCGTGCCAAGCCATAAATAATTATTCAAAGTGTCATTATAAATACAGAAAATTTCATTACTACTTAAACAATCTTCACAGTTTTTATCAGTCCTGACATATCTTGTTTGAATGTTAGACACAAGATCTATATAACTTAAACCTTTTTCTGTGCCGACCCATAAATTTTCATTTTTATCAAGCAATATATCATATACTAAGTTAGATCCTAAACTGCTTGAATCTTTACCATCGTGGAAGTAACTATTAATTGTGTCATTATTAATTTTATGTAATCCATATTTTGAAGCTACCCATAAATTCTCAGAATCATCTTCTAGAATATCAAATATTCTGTTATTTTTAAAAATATCGAACACTTTCACTCTATCAACCTCAACGAATTTTTTAGTTTTTGAATTAAAAAAGCTCAGTCCATTCTGCGTTCCAATCCAAATATTACCATTTCTATCTTCAAAAATTTTATGAATAAAATCGTTTTCTATTCTACTATTTGCAGTACTGTATTTTACAACTTTTTGATTTAGAGGATTAAATACATGAAGACCTGTTCCCCATGTCCCAATCCACACATCCTGATCCTTTTTTAGAATGGCTCTAATGTCGTTATTCGAAAAAAGTGGCAAGCTGTTTTTCGATTTACTGTATAATTTAAACTTTTTTTCTTTGTCTTCAATTTTAAATAATCCTTGTAATGTCCCAAACCACAAAATTTGAGACTGATCCTGTAAAATATCAGTCACTGAAGTTGCTCGTACAATCTTATTATCATATAAAAAGCCATCAAAAGCAGTAAAACCTTCTGTTTTATCTAATTTATGTAATCCTACATTAGTTGCAATCCATATATTACCAGTAAGATCTTCGTATATATCATTTATTATATCGCTCCTAAGTCCTCTGGAGTTTTCACACTCGCTACAATACCTAATAAAGTTTTCTGTGTCCCAATTAAATTTATTTAATCCTTTTTCTGTACCAATCCATAAGTTTTGATCTCTATCTTCAAAAATAACTTTTACATTATCATTGCTTAAACTAAATTTATTCTCAGAGTCATGTCGATATCTTTTAAAAATTTCTAATTTTCGGTCAAAATAATTTAATCCATCCTTTGTCCCAACCCATAATTGATTTTTATGATCTTCGAAAATTTGAAATTTTGCATCAATCGAAATCGTGTTAAACACATCGTTATAATGTTCGTAATGTCTAAATTTGTTGCTTTGCAAATTTAATCTTGATAAATAATTTTCAGTTTTAATCCAAATGTATCCACTTTTATCTTGATATATACTGTATATTTTATCTTCTCTTAAACTATTTATATCCTCTGTGTTTAATAAGTAATGGGTAAATTTTTCGGTATAAATATTATATTTATTTAGTCCTAAATTAGTTCCAATCCATAAATTCTTATCAATGTCTTCATAAATACAATTAATATAATTATTCGATAAAGAATTTGTATCGGAAGGTTCATTTTTAAAAACTCTAAATGTATAACCATCAAATTTATTTAGTCCATCTTGTGTTCCAATCCATATAAAACCACTTGAATCCTGAAATATACAGTTAACACTAGTTTGAGACATTCCGTTCTCAATTGTAAAATGATCAACACTTAATACTTGCGCATGTGAGCTAGATATATGAAAAAGCGGAAAGATTCCGACACTAATAAGAAACAATATGATTAATTGAATTTTCATTTATATATTGCTAATTTAACATTTAATAATTTGAAAGCAAAGTGTTAACTTTAGATACTTAAGCTAAATCTTTCTTCTCTTTTGAAACAGCTCCCAAATTATTATTTAGTTTTCGATATTTTAATGATGGTGATTTTATAAATGCTCCTAAGCCTAATTTATTCCATTTATTATCTACAATACTTATTGTTTCGTCGTTGGAAACTACAATGTTTGGCCACTCTCTTGTAAACTTATCCTTTTCAAATGATTTTTTTGTTGCATCAAAAAAGATCTTTGATCCTTTATTTTCTGTTGATTTGATTATCATGGAATCTCTTTTAGGATCAATATTTCCGGATACGATCCATGCAATCATATTTAAATCGTTCACATCAACAGAACTATCCACAATAAAAACAAACTTAATAAAGTTAAGTGTTTCTAAATCAGAAATATTTTTAGATAATTTTTCAATTTGAAGTTTACTATCCTTTTTTACCGAAATTACCATTATTCCCTTTTCAGGTAATAAATTAATATCTAAAATTTCAATGAATTTTTTCATTAATTCAATCTTTCCAATATCTCTTAAAATTCTAGTTTCCTCGTCTAATATTAATTCTTCGGGAAATTTTATTGTGGCATCAATCCCCATTTTACTACCAAAAGTAAATTTCGATGAGGAATGATCAAGCACATCAGCTGGACCATTAATAAAATGTATATCATTTTGAGGATCGGTATTTTCATAAACTGTTTTCGCTAGTTTTGAATAATCATGAATATCTATTTTTTCATCTACAACAATCATAATTTTGTTAAACATCATCTGTCCAGCTCCCCACATTGAACTCATTACTTTAAATGCCTGTCCAGGGTATGTTTTATGGATCTTAACAATTGCAATATTATGAGCTACGCCTTCAAATGGTAAATCATAATCTAAAATCTCCGGGAGAATAGCTAATCTAATTGGCGATAAAAATATACGTTCAGTTGCTTTTCCGATCCATGCATCCTCCATTGGAGGAACTCCAACAATTGTTGCGGGATACACTGCATGCTTTTTATGCGTAACACATGTTACATGTAACTTTGGATACCAATCTGCCAAAGAATAAAAACCGGTATGATCACCGAATGGTCCTTCCCAAATAAAATCTTCCTTAGGGTCAACATATCCTTCAATTATAATATCGGCATCAGCCGGGGCTTCTATATCCTGAGTAATACATTTAACTAATTCAACTTTTTGTTTTCTTAAAAATCCGGCCAGTAAAAATTCATCAACATTATCAGGTACCGGCGCAGTAGCAGCATAAGTATATGCAGGATCACCACCTAAGGCAACAGCAATTGGAATCTTTTTTCCAAGCTTTTTATACTCATCAAAATGTCTTGCTCCAACTTTATGTTTATGCCAATGCATACCTGTTACATTCTTATCAAAAATTTGCATCCTATACATTCCAACATTTCTAATACCTGTTATAGGATCTTTAGTTATTACCATTGGAAGTGTTACAAAAGGGCCACCATCTTCAGGCCAACACTTTAAAATAGGAAACTTACTAAGATCTGGATTTTTTATGATAATGTCCTGGCAACTTCCTTTGCCTGATATACTTTTGGGCATCCAAGATGAAATAGACGAAAGTTTTGGTAAAAGTTTTAACTTATCAAAAATATTTACTTTTGGACTTGTAAAATCAATAAATATTTTTTCTATTTCCTTGCCTATATCATCCAGATTATCAACACCTAAAGACATACACATTCTTCTTTCTGATCCCATTGCATTTATCAAAACAGGAAATTCTGTTCCTGTATTCTCAAATAGGATAGCTTTACCTCCTTCAGGAGATTTAGATATACGATCAACAATTTCTGTTATTTCTAACTCAGGATCAACAAACTCTTTAATTCGAATAAGTTCATTTTCACTATCGAGTTTTGCGATGAAATCATTTAATGATTTATAAGCCATAAATAATACAATAAGTTATATGAATTTTGAAATATACAAAAAATAAAAAAAGGCTGACGAGATGCCAACCTTTAATTTTATAAAATATATGATCTATAAAAATTTAAAATCTTTTCCCAAATATTTTGCAGAATTACCTAATGCCTCTTCAATTCTTAATAATTGATTGTATTTTGCTATTCGATCAGATCTTGAAGCTGAGCCCGTTTTAATTAAACCCGTATTTAATGCAACTGCTAAATCAGCAATTGTAGTATCTTCTGTTTCGCCAGAACGGTGGCTAATTACAGATGTGTAAGCATTTTCAGTTGCAAGTTTAACGGCACTAATAGTTTCAGTTAACGTTCCTATTTGATTTACTTTTATTAAGATTGAATTTGCACTATTTTCTTTTATCCCTCTTGCCAATCTTTTTACATTTGTTACGAAAAGATCATCACCAACAATTTGTACCTTATTCCCAATAGCTTTTGTAAGATCGCTCCAGCCTAACCAATCATCTTCATCTAATCCGTCTTCTATAGATAGTATTGGGTATTTTTCTACCCAAGCTTTCCAATAATTAACCATATCCGATGATGTTAAATCTTCGTTTGTTGATTCAAAATGATAAATTTTCTTTTCTTTATCATAAAATTCCGAAGCAGCGGCATCTAAAGCAATGTAAATATCCTTACCTGCTTTATAACCAGCAATTTCTATTGCTTCTAAAACAACCTCAATAGCCTCTTCATTTGATGATAGATTCGGAGCAAACCCACCCTCATCACCAACGTTTGTTGAATGACCTTTCGATTTTAAAACAGCTTTTAAATGATGAAATACTTCAGTTCCCATTCTCAAAGCTTCGCTAAAATTTTCAGCACCAACAGGCATAATCATAAATTCTTGTATGTCAATTTTATTATCTGCGTGTTGACCTCCATTTAGAATATTCATCATTGGTATAGGTAAAGTATTAGCATTTACACCTCCAATGTATCTGTAAAATGGCATACCATATTCTGTTGATGCAGCCCTAGCTACAGCCAAAGAAACACCAAGCATAGCATTTGCACCTAAATTTGATTTATTTTCTGTTCCATCAAGTTGAATAAGAGCATTATCAATACCGCTTTGATCATCAACAAAAAACCCTTTTAACTCATCGTTAATAATAGTATTTACATTTTCAACGGCTTTTGTAACACCTTTTCCTAAAAACTGTGCTTTATCACCATCTCGTAATTCCACAGCTTCATGAACTCCAGTTGAAGCTCCAGAAGGAACTGCTGCTCTGCCAATATATCCCTCGTTTGTCATTACTTCAACTTCGACTGTAGGATTTCCTCTTGAATCTAGAATTTGTCGTGCATGTATACCTGCAATTTGTCCCATATTAATCTATTTTAAATTTGTAAAAATCAAGTTAGCTATCAAAGTTAGTGAATTTTAAACTTATTAAGTAGTAGTCAAGTTTAATAAATTCAAATCGAGTAGGTAGAGGGATTACTCCCTCGTCCCCTCACACCACCACGCATGCTCTCGCACGTGGCGGTTTCAGTTAATAGTTTAACTTTTCGTAATTTAATGACAAATTAAACAAG
>JAQIBH010000133.1 GCA_027859205.1 Bacteroidales bacterium
ACTTCAATGGCTTCGCCACATATGTGTGGTGTTCTATTAATGACTAATGGAAATCCGGCAACAGATGGTTATGTTAGTGGAGATCCTGATGGAAATCCTGATCCAATAGGGACAATATACAACTTATAACATTAAAACGCCGCAATTGCGGCCTTTTAAATTTATTATTTAATTCAACATGTTTATATCTAATTTCAATCTTGATTAGAATTAATAATACTTAACCTCTGTAGATAATAGCTGCTATTTTTGTTGAATAATTTTCTTATACAAATTTGTAATTTTAATCAAAAAATAGTGATTTTGAACTATTACTGATTAATCTTGTTGTATAGTTTAGAAATCATTATAAACAAAGAATTTATGGCTAGTTATTCAATAAAGGAACTGGAAAATTTATCAGGGATAAAAGCTCACACCATTAGAATTTGGGAAAAACGCTATAGTATAATTGTTCCGGCTCGAACTGAAACAAATATACGGTACTATAGCGATAATAATTTAAAGAGGTTACTTAATATTGCCATTCTCAATAGAAAAGGAATGCGTATTTCGACCATTTCAAAGCTTTCTGACACTGAGTTGGCAGAAAAGGTAATAAATGTATCTTCAGATACTTCGAATGCAGAAACTAGTGTTGAGAATCTTGTAGTTGCAATGGTTGAAATGGATGAGTATAAGATAGATCGAATATTTTCCCGGTATATTATGCACGAAGGATTTGAGAAATCTGTGATAAATTTAATTTTCCCATTTTTTGAAAAAATTGGTTTATTGTGGCAAACGGGTGCAATTAATCCTGCACATGAACATTTTGTTTCAAATATATTTAGACAAAAGTTGATGGTTGCGATTGATAATGTTGTAATTACTGAAAATAAAAATGTTAAAAAATTCATTCTTTTCTTGCCAGAAGGTGAATTTCATGAGTTAGCTTTGTTATATTATAATTATTTAATTAAGAAATCTGGTAAGAAGGTATTTTACCTTGGAAGTACGGTCCCAAACAAAGATTTGGAAGAAACAAATAAGAGAGTAAATGCAGATTATCTTTTTACTTCGCTAACATCATCTTTACATAAAGTTGAAGTTAAGGAGTATTTAAAAAAGTTGTCACAAACATTCCCGGCGCAGAAAATTTTTGTTACAGGATTACAAATTAAAGAAAGCCTAAAAGATATACCTAATAATGTTGTGAAGGTTTCGTCAACTCTAGATTTCATTGAGAAATTAAAGAAATTATAAAATCGAATTTTACCAAATACTTCCTGTCCTGCTTAAACATAAGCGGGATTTTTTGTTTAAGCAGGCGTTATTTTAATAACACAGCAATTTAGCAAAAAAATGCTCCAAATATTTAATTTAGAAGGTTGGAGTAATAAGGTAGTGCAATGCTTAATTGATGGTGTTTCCGTTATTGTTCTTATTTAGAATAGTACTCATAATTGGTCGTTGGAGAGAATTATAATTTGCTTTTGGGTGGCTATGCTATGTATATTTGTTTAAGAATCAAAAAAAAATATATAACTATGACAGCAATAGAATTTAATCACCAACTAATCAGTTTAGAAACGAAACTTTCTAGATTTGCAATGAGCTTAACAATGAATAGGGAAGCTGCAAATGATCTTTTACAAGAAACTTATTTAAAAGCTTTATCTCATAGAGATAAATTCATTGGATATTCAAATTTAAAAGCTTGGGCTTTTACTATAATGAAAAATACATTTATAAATAATTATCGTAAACAACAAAAAGAGAATACTCATAATGACACAACGAAAAATTTGTATTTTTTGAATATGTCAAAAGAACAGTCTCCTACAAGACCTGATGTGGAATACACTACATCAGAAATTATTAAAGAGATAGATGCTTTATCTGAAGAATTTAAAGAACCATTTACATTGTTTTTGTCTGGTTACAAATACAAAGAAATAGCTGAAACATTAGATTTAAAAATTGGAACTGTAAAAAGTAGGATTTTCTTTACTCGAAAAAAGTTAATGGAAAAGTTAAAGGATTTCCAATAATAAATTTTCCCCTGATGAATCAGGATAATTATATTGCTACATTATTAATATACTCAAGGGACTTTTTGGAACTTTAATAGAACCAAAAAGTCCTTTTATTTTTAGCTCTACTAACTTAACTTTTTTTATGGAATTAGGATATTTCTAAGGATTTTAAGAATTCAGCTAAAACAATTTTGGCTTTTTCTAGATTTTTATCTGTTACATATATACTTGATTCAGCTCCCGTATATCCTCCGCCAAAACCAGCAGTTATACCTGATTTCATGTCATTTTTAACTAAGGATGCAATCTGATTATCATCTAATATTTCTTTTAAAATATTAACATTGATTTCTGACCCTGTATATAGTCGGTTTAAATCGTTGCTATTTGTCATAATCTTTAATTTATGTTAAGTAAGTGAAAAGATAATAAATATCGTTATAATTTAATTATAAAAAGAAAACTAATATTTTTTTCCTATAAACGATGATGCATTACGTAAGAAATTATA